>NZ_JBEOUK010000006.1:106612-269238 GCF_040304045.1 Kitasatospora sp. NPDC094016 | reverse complement strand
CCGGTGGAGCGGATGATGCGGGACGCGAAGATCACCCAGATCTACGAGGGGACCAACCAGGTCCAGCGCATCGTCATGGCCCGCAACCTGCCGTAACAGCGCCTGCGAGGTGCACCGACGGCCGGGCCGAGCACCCGGTCCGGCCGTTCGGGGCCGATGCTATGTTCCGGGAATGAGCGAGAAGGAAGAGCAGGACCTGCCCATGAACGACGGGCCCGCCAAGCCGGCGATGCGCGAGGCGCTCGTCGCCGCGGCCTTCGAGCTCTTCCTGGAACGCGGCTTCGAGCAGACCACCATCGACGACATCGTCTCGCTCGCCGGGGTCGGCCGGCGCTCCTTCTTCCGCTACTTCCCGGCCAAGGAGGACGTGGTCTTCCCGGACCACGAGCGCAGCCTCGCCGAGATGACGGAGTTCCTGGAGTCCGGCACAGGCGAGGAGGACCCGGTCAAGCACGCCTGCGACGCGGCCCGGCTCGTCCTGCGGATGTACGCCGAACAGCCCTCCTTCTCCGTCCAGCGCTACCGCCTCACCCGCAAGGTCCCCGGCCTGCGGGCGTACGAGCTCTCGGTGGTCTGGCGCTACGAGCACACGCTCGCGGCCTACCTGCGCGGCCGGTTCGCCGACCGGCCGGACGGCCCGCTGCGCGCCGACGTGACCGCCGCCGCCGTCGTCGCCGCGCACAACCACGCCCTGCGCACCTGGCTGCGCTCGGGCGGCGAGAGCGACTGGGTGGTCGAGGTCGACGCGGCGATGGCCTTCGTCACCGGCACCTGGAACGACCGGCCGGGCGGCGAGAACGGCTCGGGCGGCTCGGGCGGCTCGGGCGGCTCGGGCGGGGAGTCCGGAGAGCCCGAGGAGTCCGGGGCGGACGATGTGGTGGTGCTGGTCGCCAGCCGCCGGGCGCCGCTGTGGCGGATGGTCCAGGGCATCGAGAGCGCGCTCGGCGACGTCCACCGGCTCTGACCGCCGTCCGCCGGCTCCGTCCGCCGACGCCGAACCGCTCCGCCGACGCCGACCCGCCGCGGAGGGCGTTCCCACCCGAACGGCGCAACTCCGCTCGTCCGGCGCCCGGCTGACGGCCCGCACGCCGTGCGGGCCGCCCGGCCCCGGGCGAGACTCGGTCGCAGGACGGGGGCCGCGCGCCCCGGGAGCGCGAAGGAGCGGCGATGCCGGGGACGCCCCAGCAGCAGGACGGTGGCCCCACCCTGCGCCAGGTGCTGCTCGGCAAGGGCTACCCCGGCCTGCTGCTGGTCGCCGTCCTGATCGGTGCCCCGGTCTCGCTGGTCGCCTTCGGCTTCGTCGGCCTGGAGCACCAACTCCAGCGCTGGGTCTGGGAGAGCCTGCCGGTCGCCGCCGGCTTCGACCGCGCCCCCTGGTGGTGGCCGTTGCCCGCGCTGCTGCTGGCCGGCCTGCTGCTCGCCCCCGTGGTCACCCGGCTGCCCGGGCGCGGCGGCCACGTCCCGGTGGACGGGCTGGGCGGCCCACCCACCCCGCCGGGCGCCGTTCCCGGCGTGGTGCTGGCCGCGCTCGCCTGCCTGCCGCTCGGCGCGGTGCTCGGCCCGGAGGCGCCGCTGATGGCGATCGGCGGCGGCCTCGCACTGCTCGCCGTCCGATCCGCCAGGCGGTCCCAACACCAGGATCTGGTACCGGTGTTGGGCACGGCCGGGGCGGCGGCCGCGATCTCCACCATCTTCGGCAGTCCGCTGGTGGCGGGCGTGATGATGATCGAGGCGGCCGGGCTGGGCGGCCCGCAGCTGACCGCCCTGATCCTGCCCTGCCTGCTGGCCAGCGGGGTCGGTGCGCTGGTCTTCACGGGCTTCGGCCACTGGACCGGGCTGTCGATCGGAGCGCTCTCGCTGCCGCGGGTGCCCGAGAGCGGCGTCCCGGACCCGGGTGACTTCCTCTGGGGTGTCCCGCTGGCGGTGGTGATCGCCGTGGTCTGCGTGGCCGGGCAGGCCCTCGGTCGGCGGGTCAAGGCCTTCACCACGGGCGATCCGGACGGCCCTCGGCCGGTGCCGACCGCTCGTCGGACCGCCGTCCGGACGGTGCTGTGCGCGATCGCCGTCGGAGCCTGCCTCGCGGCGTACGCCCTGCTCACCGGTCGCTCCCCGGAGGAGGCCGCGCTCTCCGGACAGGCCACCCTGGGCGCGCTGGCGGCCGACCCGGCGGCCTGGCCGATCGGCGCGCTGCTCGCCCTGGTGCTGTGCAAGACGGTCGGCTGGGGGATCGCCCTGGGCAGCCTGCGCGGCGGCCCGATCTTCCCGGCGATCCTGATCGGTGCCGCGCTCGGGGCGGCCTGCGCGCCGCTGCCCGGCTTCGGCACCGCGCCCGCGCTGGCCGCCGGACTGGCCGCCTCCGGCGCGGCCGTCACCCGGCTTCCGGTCACCAGCACGGTGCTGGCAGCGGCGCTGCTGGGCGGCCAGGCCGCCGACGCGATGCCGCTGCTGATCGTCGCCGCGGTGACGGCCTTCGTCACCGGCGAGCTGGTCCGGGGGCGGTGGAGACGCGTCCGCGCCCTGCCCGGCCGACCTCGGCCGACCCCGGCCGACTGACCGGCCCGCCCTCGTCCGGTCGCCGGTCGCCGGACGCCGGCGCCCCGACGTCAACGTTCTGCGGCGCGAAAATCCCTTCGGGAGACGGCAGATGAACAACTGCGGATTCCGCGGCACCCGGTCGGCGGTGTGCGCGATAACGGAGGGACCCCGACCGACCGACCGGCGGGGCACCAGGACCAGCAGCCAGGGAACCGAGGAACCACACCCATGCCGATCAGCGACTACGGCGTGCTCGCCGCCACCGCCGTCGACCGGCGCCGCGAGGGCGCCACCGACACCCCGCACTACCAGATCCACCTGCGCGACGCCGGGGGCACCGACTACCGCGCGGCGGTCAACGTCCTCTCCCAGCAGGCCCCCGCCGACCTGCGCTACCTCGCGGTCGAGGACTTCCGGCACCCCGTCACCGGCCTCCTCCCGCCGGCCGCCAGCGGCTGGAACCCGCTGGCGTCCCGGCCGGGCACGGCGAGCCTGGACTTCGTCCGGGGGCGCCTGTTCGACCCCGCGGCGATGCACGTCCTGCCGCCCGACCTCCCGGGCCCGGACAACGACCTCGCCGACGTGCTCGACCAGCACGTCCAGCGGGCGATCGCCGACCCGGCGGCCGCGGTGTACGTCTTCGGGCAGCGGTTCGGGCCCGAACCCGGAGTCCCGGACAAGGTGTTCGGCTTCCTGCCCGGCAACGGCGTGCACGACGTGCACATGAACCAGGGCAACAGCGGGCGGTTCCGGACGGACGACGGCGTCTACCAGGACGGTGCGCTGCTCATCCACCTGCCGGCGGAGAGCCGGTGGGCGGCGGTGTTCCTGGCCTTCCAGTCGCAGTCCTGGCACACCGACGACCGCACCGGACACGCCCTGCCCGCGTCGGTCCCGCACCCCACCCGCCCCCGGACCGGGCCCCGTCAGGCGACCGGCCCCCAGCAGTAGCGCCCGCCAGGGCCCGCCGGCGGCCTCAGCCCGCGCTGTGGGACCGGCGGGACTGGGCGAGCAGCCAGGCGTAGACCTCGGGGTCGTCGTACGTCCGCGTCCAGGAGTCGTGGCCGACCCCCGGGTAGCGGGTGAACCGCACCGGACCGCCCACCTCCCGCAGCGCCTCGACCACCCGCTCGGTGTGGGCGACCGGGACGACGTCGTCCTCCCCGCCGTGGAAGGCCCACACCGGGAGGGCGGCGAGCCGCGGCGCAGCCTCCCTCAGCCCGGACCCGCAGATCGGCACGGCGGCGGCGAACCGGCGCGGGTACCGGGCGGCGAGCGCCCACGTGCCGGTGCCGCCCATGCTCAGCCCGGTGACGTACCGCCGGTCCGGGTCGATCCGGTACGTCCGCGCCACCTCCTCGACCAGGGCCGCCAGCGCGCTCACCTCCGCGACCCACGAACTGTGCGCCGGGCACTGCGGGGCCACCACCACGAACGGCAGCTTCGCCCCGGCGGCGATCTGCCGCACCGGCCCGTGTACGGCGAGGGCGTCCAGGTCCTCACCGCGCTCCATGGCGCCGTGCAGGAACAGCAGCAGCGGCCACGGCCCGGGGCCCTCGTCGTACCCGTCCGGCAGCGACAGGGCGTACCCCAGGTCGTTGCCGTCCTCGTCGACGGCGAACCGGTGGTGCTGAACAGGTGCGGACATCGGTCTCCTCCAAAAGCGTCAGGGGTTCCACGGGGCGGACCCGCCGCCACCACCCTTGCGGAGCAGCCTCTCCGATTGATGACGCCGCCGTCACGGTTCACGTCGCAAAGACGCCGGACGCGGCCCGAGCGAGGGCGGCGCGGCGATGCCGAACTCCCTGCGGAGTGCGGAGAGGGCGGCGAGGTAGCCGCTCATGCCGTGGACGCCCGGACCGGGCGGCGTGGACGCGGAGCACAGGTAGACGCCGGGCAGCGGGGTCGCGTACGGGTTCCACCGGAGGGTGGGGCGCATGAGCAGCTGGCCGAGGGTCAGGGCCCCGGCCCCGATGTCCCCGCCGACGTAGTTCGGGTTGTACGCCTCGTACTGGACGCCGTTGGTGCTCCGGGCGGCGACGACCGTCTCGGCGAACCCGGGCGCGTACTTCTCGATCTGTGCCGTGACGGAGCCGGTGGGGTCCGCCGCGTACCCGTTGGGCACGTGCGCGTAGGCCCAGACGGGCCGCTTCCCGGCGCGGACCCGATCGGGATCGGCGACGCCGGGATCCACCAGCAGCACGAAGGGGTCGCCCGCGTCGACACCGCGGGCGACCCCGGACTCCCGGCGGTAGATCTGCGCCTGCGACCCTCCGAGGTGCACGGTGGCGGCCCTGGCCACGTCGGCGTTGCGCCAAGGGATCGCCTCGGACACCAGGAAGTCGACCTTGGCCGCCGCGGGCCCGTACCGGAACCTGCGGAGCCGTCGCCGGTAGGCGGCGGGCAGCCGCTCGCCCGCCACGGCCGAGAACTCCTTCGGCCCGGTGTCGAACATGACGACGCGCGAACCGCGCACCTGCGCCAGGTCGGTGATGCGCGCACCGGTGTGGAGCTGCCCGCCGTGGCGCCGGATGTCCTCGGCCAGGCCGGCCGCGATCGCCGAGCTCCCGCCGCGCGGCACCGGCCACCCCGAACTGTGCGCCAGGTGGCCGAGGAAGACCGACACGGCTCCGCCGACGATGCTGGGCAGCCTGCCGACGGCGTGCGCGGCCACCCCGGCGAGGAGGGCGGCCGCCTCGTCGGTCGCGAATCGGCGGGTGGCGAGCGCCGTCCCGTGGACCAGGGACCGCCATGCGAGCATCGCCGGAGTCCGCAGGGAGGTGGGGACGGAGCGGAAGTCGGAGAGGAAGAGCTCCCCGATCTCGGTGCTGCGGCCGATGAGCGGCGCCATCAACCGCCGCCAGCCGGCGCCGTCGCGGCCCAGCGCGTCGCAGGTCCGGTCGAGGTCCTGGTACGCCACGGCGGCTCGCCCGTCCGCCAGCGGATGGGCGTAGGACGCTTCCGGCCGGAGCAGGTCGATGCCGCGGGCCGACAGGTCGAACCGGCGGAGGAACGGCGAGACGGCGGCCATCGGATGGACGGCGGAGCAGATGTCGTGCCGTACGTCGCTGTCGAAGAGGGCGTGCGTGCGCAGACCGCCGCCGATCTCGTCCTGGCTCTCGTAGACGTCCACGTGCAGTCCGGCGCGGGCGAAGGTGACGGCCGCCGCCAGGCCGTTCGGCCCGCTGCCCACGACCGCGACGTCGCTGTTCCGTTTCATGCTCGGCCCGCCTCGTTCGTGCTCGGTCCGCCGCGCGGGATTCCACGGGCGGAGTGGCTGCCGGGAGCAGGCGCTACCGGCGGTCCTCCGCGTCGAACATTCCCTCCAGCTCCTTCAGGACCGACGGCAGGTAGAAGCCGGTCTCGCCCTCCCATTTTCGCTTCCCGACGCTGTACGCCGCGACGGTCCGGCTGACCGAGACGTTCGGGCGCCGCAGCAGGAGCTCCATGTTGTGTTCGACGACGGCATTTCCGGCCGGAAAGGCGGTGGCGAGCACGATCGGCTTCTCGGTGATCTGCAACGCCATGGTGGCGGGGGTGTTGCAGTTTCCCGCGGCGAGCCGCATGGCGAAATCGAGCGTCGCGGGGAAGATGGCGAAGGCGTCGACGCGTTCGCCGATCTCCACGTGAGCGGATTCCGGGAGGGAGGGGTCGGCGTAGTCGTCGGTCCACACGTCGCCGCCCACCAGTCGGCGCAGGGCGTCGAGCGTCACGAAACGCTGTGCGGACCTGGTCACCAGGAGATCGCTCGTGATCCGGGGAAACGACTGGCGCAGCCAGTGCAGCCAGTACGGCGTGAGCGCGGCGTTGATGGATCCGGTCACGATGAACAGGATCCGCTTCTCGCCCAGATCGGGGATCTCCTGATTTCCGCTGTTTCCAGCGGTTCCGGGGTTTCCAGCACTTCCGCTGTTTCCGGTGTTTTCGGGCATCTCGGTATTCCCCCGGTTCACAGGGCGAGTTCGGGCGAGATCATGATGGGCTTGATCCCGTCGGCACCCTCGGTCGGGACGGACGCCACGATCATGAACTGGTAGTCCCCGGACCCGCTGTTCTTCCTGCACGCGTCCCGCACGGCCCCGGCCATCAGGTTGTACCCGTCGCTGTTCAGCATCCACTCGAACATGGCCCCGTTCGAGGCGAGCGTGCGCACCTGCGACGCCATGTCGAACAGCGCCTTCGGAACCCGGCTCCCCGGGTTCCACAGCACGGCGAGCGGCTTCGCCTCGTTCCGCATGGCCAGGTCGGCCCACGTGGTCCAGCCGTCCGCGGGTGTCGCGCGCGTGCGGTAGAAGACGTACAGGTCCTCGATGCCGGGGTTCGGGGCGAAGAAGCGCCACTGCGGCAGGTCGGGGAAGAACGGCAGGCGCATCTTGATCGGCAGCTTGTCGTCGGGCAGGTTCTCGAAGACCGTCAGCACGACGTGCGTCACCAGGGCGGCCTTGACCAGGGACGCGACGGCCCTGCGCCACGCGCTCACGAGTTCTCCAGGATGATCGCCGCCGTCTGCTGCGCCAGGGCGGGCTTGGCGATGATGGACCGGTGGCTGCTCGCCGGGACGACGTGGAAGTCCGCGGCCACCCGCTCGCTGAGCTTGCGCTGCTGCTCGGTGTTGTCGGCGGCCGAGATGACGACGCGCCGCAGCGGCCCTGCGGCCACGAAGTCCTGGCCGGCGAGGGGCTCGTGGAGGTACTCCTGGCGCGCCGCCAGCAGCACCTGGGGGCTGGAGATCGAGGCCAGGTACGCCCGTTGGATGTCCGGGCGGTACTCGAGTTCCCGCTCGGTGGGGCTCGTCAGCCAGCGGGTGGTGCCCAGGGCCGAGCCGAGCAGCCGTCGCGCGGTGTCCTGGTTGTAGCGCGCGACCCGCCGCTTCGACCCGCGGTCCTCACCGAGGAGGACGGCGTCCGTCCCGTCGACGATGTGCAGGGCGGTGGCGCGCTCGCGCACGTAGGCGGACTCCGCCGCGACGTTCATGGCGGTGAGGGCGCCGATCGAGTGGCCGCACAGGACGACGTCGCCCTCCGGCGCGAGCTGTCGCAGGAGGAACTCGACCGACTGGGCCGGCCGCAGCCTGCTCTTCGAGCGCCAGTACCCGCTGCGGTGGTAGCGCAGGACCCGGAAGCGCCGGCCGAGCTGCCCGGCCACCCAGTCCCAGGACTCCAGCGGCGCGCCCAGACCGCTTTCGAGGACCGCGACGGGGGCGGTGGGGCCGAGTTCCCCGGCATCGAGCGCGTACTCGATCGCGAGGCCGTCCGGGCCCTGGATCAGGGAGGTCCCCTTGAGCCCGCTGCGCCGGGTGTACTCCTCCTCCAGGCGGATGTACGAGAGGTAGGCGCTGACCACGGCGGCGGCCCCGAAGGTGGCGACCACCTGGCGTTCGAACCTCATCCCCGGCCCCCGTTCCCGGGCAGGCGGTCCACGGCGTAGAGGACCGCCGCGTGGGCCGAGCTGAATCCCCAGAAGAACCGCGGCAGGCCCATCGTCACGGCGATGCCCAGGTGGAAGAGCTTGACGCCGGCCAGGGCCCTGCGGGCGTTCGCTGGCGCCAGCAGGTAGACGACCGGGAACCCGGTCTCCCAGACGATGGTGAACCACGTCATCGAACTGCACAGCAGCGGGCTCTTCTTCAGCCACTTGGCGACCGCGCTGTCCCCGTACTGCTGGGTCTGCAGGACCTGTTCCAGCGCCTCGCCCGACCGCCAGGTGCTGGAGATCGCCTTCGCCGCGCCGGCGGTCACGTAGGCGATGAAGGTCTGGGCGTTGACCGCGCGCAGGAAGAGGTCGTCGGACTTCTCGGCCCCGGGGACCAGGGCGGTGAGCAGGCGGTAGCCGCAGATCAGGGCGGCCATGTGGTCCGCCCCGTCCCGGCCGAACGAGGTGCGGTACTTGCTCAGGCCGCTGGAGGCCAGCATCAGGCCGGCTCCGGTGATCTGCTGCGCCCGGCTCCTGCGGCCGGTCAGGGTCAGCGCTCCGCCGACGACGCCCATGGCCTTGATGGCGACGGCACCGCCTCGGCTGTCGATCGCCTTGCGGAGGGCCTGCGGGACCACGCTGCGATCACGTTTCGAACTCAGGCCCTGCAAAAGGCCGTTGGGTCCGTAGGCGGCCGTCCGGGTCAAGGCTTCGAGGCCGCTGATGATCTCGCCCACCGCGGCCGGGGCCAGCGTCCAGTAATGCGCGTCCTCGCGCGATATGGGGTGGGAAGGCTCGTTGACGATCTTGGTGAATGGCATTCACGCGTCCTCGTGCTCCGGTCGAGCGGGGCCGGAAAGGGGAACCGTTCGCCCCCCTTTCCGGCCCCTCTGCTCACATGGGTGGTGTCACCGGTGGGTCAGTGGTTCAGCAGCCGAGGCAGATCGTGCTGCCCGTCACGACGACCTCGCATATGGCGACGATGGTGGGGGTGGTCATCGCGGGAGCGTTGTGCGCGTTCACGAAACCCTCCTGCGCCTCCGCGAACGAAGCGTTGACGGCATCGGTCACGAACTCGACACGCGATTCGGTGGCGTTCACTTTTTCTCCTTTTGATGGTGGAGACAGCGGCCAACCCACAGAGGACCGACGTCCGCTGCCGGCCGCTGCCGTTCGACCATATGTCGTTCCGGTAACCACGGGAAGACCCTTGATGTGTTCATGGTGTGCGCAATGCGAATCGGTTGCGGATAATTTCGAAGAAATTGACCAATTCCATTGTAGGTGGACATCCCGTGAATTCTGCACAATGCCCCTTTTGTTGTGGAGGCCTGGGTGTTTCTGTATTTGATCACTGATATCGCAGGTCAGGCCTTGATCGGGAGGTAGGGCGGGCGGTGGATTCCGCCGAACAGTCCGTATGGCCGCGAATCGCCCCATTTGACTTGACGGCCTCGGAGTCGGGGCCGAGGTCGACCGGAGGGTGTATTTGGGTCGGCTTTGCAGGATTGGGACGCCTTGCTATGATCGGCCCAATGTTCAGAAAAGTGTGAAAATGAACGTTTCGATCATCCGAGAGAAGACGGCTCGTCGATTGAAAAAGAAAACCGGCAAGGCGGCGGACGCACCGCTGCTGCAACTCGTCGACGTCACACACACGTACGGTGACAGCACCGTGCTCGACCGGGTCTCCCTGCGCGTTCACCGTGGTGAGTGCGTCTCCCTGGTCGGGGAGAACGGGTCGGGCAAGAGCACGCTGCTCCGCGTGGCGGCCGGCCGGGAGAGACCCTCCGCAGGGTCGGTCGTCTTCGACGGGGAAGAGATCCACGAGGATTCCCTGGACGTGCGCAAACGGGTCGCGTCGGTGATGGACCCCGGTGCGTTCTATCCGGACCTCACCGTGCGGGAGCACCTGCGGCTCGTGGCGCTGTCGCACGGCATGGGTGCCGGAGCCGATGCCGCGGTCGACGGGGCACTGGAGTCGCACCGCCTCACGGCGCAGTCCGAACAGTTCCCCTCGGCCCTGTCCTCCGGGCAGACCCAGGCGCTGCTCCTCGCCGCCGCCTTCATCCGGCCGCACGACCTCCTCATCCTCGACGAGCCCGAACAGCGGCTCGACTCCCACGCCCGGACCGCCCTCGCCCGCCTGATCGCGGAGCACCGCGACCGCGGGACGGCCGTCCTCATGGCCACCCACCACCGGGCCCTGAACGAGGTCGCGGACCAGATCGTCGAAGTCGGCTCGCGTGCGGGGCACTCGGGCCCGTTCGGGGCGGTGCAGGGGGAAGGATGAGCGGCTTGAGCGACAGCGTGGCACCCGCGACCGGGACGAGGACGCGGGTGCCCGACAGGTCGGGGGACTGCACCGCGGACACCCTGTTGTTCCTGCGCGAAGCCCGGAGCGGTACGCGCCAGGAGAAGCGCAGGAGCGCGTGGTTCATCGCCTACACCGTCCTCCTGGTGGGCGGCTGCTGGGGCGTCCCCGCCCTGCTCCAGTGGACGAGTTCGACCAGGGCGGCCGACCGGCCACCCGTGCAGATCGGGGAACAGGCGTCCGCGACGCTCCTGGCGCTGATCCCGGCGGTGCTGGTCCTCGCGCTGCTGCTCACCGCCCGGGGAGCGATGTGGCGGGGCCCGGTCCTGCTGGACCGGGCCACGACCGGCTTCCTGCTGCCCTCGGCCGTCGACCGGCGAGCCCTGCTCGCACCGGGGCTGCGGTCCTCGGTGGCGCTGGCCTGCGTGGTGAGCGGAGTCGCCGGCGCGGTCGCGGGCTTCCTGCTGCAGGGACTGGCCCCGCAGTCGTGGATCCTGCTGACCCTCGCGGGCTCCTGGACGGGCGTCTCGGTGGCGCTCACCACGAGCGCGGTCGGCGTCCTGGTCGAGCGGAACGACCAGTGGATGTCCCGGTACGGCCGCAGGGTCTTCGCCGCGGGGTGGCTCCTCGCCGCGGCCGCCGCCGCCGGCGTGTGGACGGCATGGAGGCAGGGGCGGCCGGGCTGGCCGCAGGACCTCCTGCTCTGGTCCGGCCCGTGGGGGTGGGCGTCCCAACCGCTCCTGTGGGCGCTCGGCCTCGTGGGTACGGCGGGCGCCGTCGGCACGGTGCTGTCGGTCGGCACCCCGGCGGTCGCCCTCGTCCTCGCCTGGCGGGAACTGCCCGCGATCCCGCAGGCCGCCCTCAGGCTGCGCGCGACGGTCGCCGCCCAGATCAGCACGTCCGTCCTCATGCTCGACCTCCGCCAGGCCCGCTCCGGAGTGCCGCGGCTCAAGGCGCGGCGCAGCACCCCCCGGCTCCGCCTCCCCATGCCGCGGCACCGGCTGCTACTGGTCCCGTGGCGCGACCTCACCTGCCTGCTGCGCAACCCCCGCCGCCTGGGGTGGGCCGTCGCCTGGAGCGGGACCGCCGTCGCACTGACCGCGGCCGCCCCCTCCTTCACCTCGACCGCGCAGCAGATCGTCGTCGTACTGTCCCTGGTCGCCGAATACCTGGCGGCCGCTCAACTCGCCGAGCCGGCCCGCCTGGAGAGCGACGACCCGCGACGCTCCACCAACCTGCCCTGGACGTTCACGTCGCTCGCCCTCCAGCACTCGGCGGTGCCCGGCGGCCTCCTCCTCGCGCTCACCGGAGCCGGCGCACTGGCGTGCGCGCTCGGTGGCCGGGACACCGCAGGACTCCTCCCGCTCCTCGTCTCCGTACCCGCACTCACCGCGGCCGCGCTGGTCAGCTCCTACCGGGGCGTCGTGCCCATGCACCTGACGATCGGTGTCAACACCCCCATGGGCAACACCGGCCCCGGCCAGGTGGCGGTCTGGTACCTGCGCGGCCCCCTGGCGGTCGGCACCCTCCTGTTCCCGCTCGCCCGCTCCGCAGCCCAGGGCCACCCGTACACCGCGGCACAACTCGCCTGGACCCTGGCCGTCACCGCCGCCGCCCTCTGGTGGGTCCGGCGCACCGCCCACCGCCTCCACACCCGATAACCCCGACCCCCACCAGGGGCCGGCCGACCCGCCATCACATCGGATCGACCGGCCCCACAAGGTCGGCCGCCCCCCGTCGCACCCGAAGCCACGACTCCCCGACGGAGATCCCCACCACCACCCGACACCAACCGCGGGGCCGCCGGCCCCGCGGTTGGTCACACGATGGCCGGGAAAAGCAAAAGACCCCTGAATCAACAGGGGTCTTGCCGGTGTCCGAGAGGGACTTTAACTCTCCTCTCGGGCACCAGACTCTTCCGTCCGTGACCTGCGGAAGCGTCGGTGACGCGCCGTAGGTTTGACAGCCTGCGCCGCCTGCGCGTCCTGCCCGTCTTTGGCCGTTCAGGACCGCTGTTGGTCATCCGTTGGTCACGTGGACCCTACCGGCCAATCGGCCCCGTCCCGCTAAGGGCGGGACGGGGCCGACCTGGGACCGCCGCCTGGCCCGTTACAGGGCGTTGTCGGGCGTGAAGCGGAGGTATGCCTCGGCGGCGGCACGTGTGTAGAAGCGCAGCGGTTCGGGGCGGGGCGGCAGGGTCTTCACCAGTTGGCTGGCCTTGTGGTCCTGGATGACCCAGACCGGGTACGAGACCCCGGGAAGGGCATCGGCCGGAACGATCCCGTACCGCCCGCTCATCGGCGGGTCACCTGGATGAACCCGCCGGCCTTCTCGACCCGCCTGGAGAACTCGTCGAACTCGCCCTCGATGGGGGAGACGGCTGCCCCGGACGGAATCAGGATCGCCCCGGCACCATTGCCCTTGATCATCTGCAAGCCGGCCAGGAACATGGGGCGTCGCTCCGGGGGCTTCTCCATCTCGTCGTCCACGACGGTGAGGGCCACCGTCCACCCGGAGGTGAGCGCGTACTCCTCATGCACGCCCCGGGAGTGCGATGCCCGAGAGGCATCGGCCCTGGGTCTTCGCGTGGGGTCCCCGGTTCTGGGCGGCGTGCATCGCTGGTCGGACGGCGTGGGCGTGATCGAGTTCGGCCTCTGGGTCGTCCCGACACGGGTCACGATCGGCTACGAGTACAGCGCCTGAGTTGCCGACGAACGAACGAACCGCCCCGGCCTACCGGCCGGGGCGGTTTGCTTTGCTTCGAGCGTTCAGCGCAGCGCGAGGAACGGGTTCCCGCTGTCGGCCGACTCACGGTGCGGAACAGGTACCGGGGCCGGCGGGGTGGTCCTGGCCGGGCAGGGCCGGACGGGCGTTGCCCCGGCTGGACACCTTCACCATCTGGCCGATGGCCGCAGACCACATGCTCAGCGCGGCCACGTAGATGCCGACCGGATCGCACTCAACGTACGGACTGACCTTCTCGACGGCCCGGCCGATGGGTCCGTACATCGTGATGGCGCTCAACTTCTCTTCTCCTGAGAGTGGTTGGGGTCGGGTGGCCGGGCAGACCCCGGCTGCCCAAGGTATGTGCTGGCTGGTCAGGCCGCTTGCTTGACGGCCACCCGGTGGGCGTGGCGGACCGAGGCAGGGATGGGACCCTTGGCGTTCACCGTGTAGCCCTGAACCTTGGCCCAGTCACGTATGGACTGTGCTTCGGTCCTGGCCTTGACGGCCTGAGTGTCCTTCCTCATCAGTTCGGGAAGCGGGTCACCACCCTTGAACTCTCCGGCGCATATAGCGTCTCGGAAGGCTCCGGGCCTGGCAGCTTCGAAGTACGGGATGCCGAACTCAACTGCGTCTTGCAGCTTCTCAGTTGCCCGCTCAGCACCCTCACCGCAGGTGATCAACACAGTGTTGGCGTCGGCCCTGCCGACCACCTCATAGCCAAGGTTGCGGACAGCGGAGGGGGGCTCCTTGGTGGTGTTTACGTGTTGTGGAGTCAGCCCAGAACCAGCGTCCGCGTGGCAGTCGCCTTGACGATTCCGGTCGCTGAAGGAATGAGGGTGACGGTCACAGTGACCGTGTCCCCAGTATGGAAGCCCTCTTCGAGGGAGTCCGGGAAGACGATAAAGGTCCGGTTGATATTCTGGCTCGTACACGGCTCTACAAGATTCAGATTGGTGCCGGAGCCAACGCCGGAAGTTTGATCTGTGGCTTTGGTCTCGAAGTTTGCCGATAGGTCCACGGGGTCGCAGCTGTAGGTAATGTGAACCTCCATTCGTCCGGTCGGTTCACCAAGAATCTTCAGCTCGTTGGCGCTGTCGATCTGTACTGCGGTGGCAGCACTAGCGGGGGTGGTCACGGCGAAGGCGAGGCCACCGGCCATCGTCATGATCAGAGTGGCCTTGGCCAGCCTGCGGAGGAGGGTGCGGCCCAGAAGGTTGCCGCGCTCAGCTATGTAGTTGCTCATGTACTCACCGTGGCCGAAGGATGCCCGCGCCACTACACCAGCGAGCTGTTCGAGTGTTTGATGCGGGATGGGCTCCCCCGATGGTTCGTGTGAAGTGTGTCCCGGCTGACTCGGTGCTTGTCTGAACTCCAGCAGGCAGTAGCTGACTTCCTCTCACGCGAGCCAAGGAAGAGACATGACCTCTCGTGCTGGTGCCCGCTGGGGTGCCCTTATCGCTGCTTCGGTGGCCACAGCTGGCCTGCTGACCGCCGTGACCCCCGCTCAGGCCCAGGCCGCTGTTCTGTGCGGCACACAGAATTCTGACTAAGCCTTTCACAACTACATTGACCAAAACAAGAACTCTTGGATCTTCAACAGCGATGGTAAGACGTTTGAGGTCCTTGCGCCGAACTCGACAACTCCGACTGCTTCCGGCACGTACAGTGCTTCACCGAGTCGGCTGGATCTTGTATCCCCTACCTCTCTTCCCCTCCGAAGCACGTTCCGTGGCTGCGATATCAGTGACCCGGCAACGCCAGCGTTTATTGCCCTAGTCTTCGATACTGCAAATACCCCGGTAGTGAATCTGAACTTGCTCGACTAGGAAAAGGGAAATTAGCTGGCCGTGCTTCTGGTGCACGCCGCCGGCCAGGGTCCCGACACCCCCGAGGACCCGCTTCTGCGGACTCTCTGTGGTGAGGACACCGGGTCCATGGAGCACTCCCAATTACCGGCCTGAGAGGCCTGGGGAGCCCTGGTTGCCCGGCGTACCTACGAGACAAGCGCTGTCAGGCCTGCGAGGACGTCCTGAGGCTCCAAAACAAAGAAAGTGGGCCCTCGCCGAGAAGGCGAGGGCCCGTCAGGGTTTGAGATCAGGAAGCAGGCCGGTCCACGGAGGCCTTGAGGATGTCCTTCGTGGGCTTGCTCTCATCAAAGGTGTGATCCGGCTTCACCGTGTCTAGCCCGGGGAGCCGAACGATCTTCCCACCGTAGAAGTGTGCCGCATCCATGTAATCGGCACGTACTTCTCTGAGCTTCCCCCGGCTGGGCGGGAGGTGCTGACTTAGGTAGAGGCGGGGATGTGCAGGGTACTTCATCTGAGCAGCCATCACAAAGGCTCCCTTCTCATGACCTATCAGGCCATCTCCGGCAACCTTCCGCACCTCGGGGGAACCTCATCACGGAGGCCGCGAGGCTGGAGGGCCGCAAGACCCGGAGAAGGTGCCCGCCCGGTGGCGGACGGCTCGGAACCGACTGCGCCTGCCCGAAAATTTTCGGTTGCACGACTGGCGGGGCTCGGAGATCACGAACGACCTCGACAACCGCGAGAACGCGGTGAAGGTCTCTGCCAACGCCCGGCACCACTCGCCGGGCTACACCATGGCGCGCTACGGAAGGCGCCGTGCCGAGGGGGGCAAGAAGCTGGCGGCCTCAAGCGCCAGCCGGATTGGTCTGTCCTCCCTGGCCTGACCAGGGATTCGCTGGGCTGTTGGTCACGTGGTTGGTCATGCCATAGCCGGGAAAAGCAAAAGACCCCTGAATCAACAGGGGTCTTGCTGGTGTCCGAGGGGGGACTTGAACCCCCACGCCCGATAAAGGGCACTAGCACCTCAAGCTAGCGCGTCTGCCATTCCGCCACCCGGACCGGGTGTTGTCTTTGCGGCTTCCGTTCTCTCGTCGGCCGCGCTGACAGATGTAACTGTAGCAAAGATCGGCTTGGGGTCCCAAAACGGTTCGGGGCCGGGGTGCGGGGGTGGTGGCGGGGGCAAGGGGGAGTGTGTGGCGGGGGCGTGACCAGGGGGTTTCGGGGGCGCGCAGGGGGTGGATCCGGGTCGGGGGCTGGGGGAGGATGGGCGTACGTGCTCGTACGGCCCGGGTGCAGGTCCTGGGGGTGGCGCGCTGGTGCGTCGGTGCGGGCCAAAGACGAGGAGTGACCGTGAGCGAGCGGAGCGAGTCGGCGGGGCCGAGGGCGACGGCTGAGTCGGAGGTCGCCGGGATCTGTCGCGATCTGATCCGGATCGACACCAGCAACTACGGGGACGGCTCCGGCCCGGGGGAGCGCAAGGCGGCGGAGTACGTCGCCGAGCAGCTCGCGGAGTTCGGGGTGGAGCCGCAGATCTTCGAGTCGGCCAAGGGTCGGGCCTCGACGGTGGTGCGGATCGAGGGCGAGGACCGTTCCCGTCCGGGCCTGCTGATCCACGGCCACACCGACGTGGTGCCGGCCAACGCCGCGGACTGGACGTACGACCCGTTCGGGGGCGAGATCGCGGACGGCTGCGTGTGGGGGCGCGGCGCGGTCGACATGAAGGACATGGACGCGATGACCCTCGCGGTGGTCCGCGACCGGCTGCGCACCGGCCGCAAGCCCCCGCGCGACCTGGTGCTGGCGTTCGTCGCGGACGAGGAGGCCGGTGGCACGTACGGGGCTCGGTTCCTGGTGGACAAGCACCCGGAGCTGTTCGAGGGCGTGACCGAGGGCATCGGCGAGGTCGGCGGCTTCTCCTTCACGGTCAACGACCAGGTGCGGCTGTACCTGGTGGAGACGGCCGAGAAGGGCATGCACTGGATGCGCCTGACGGTCGAGGGCCGCGCCGGGCACGGTTCGATGGAGAACGACGACAACGCGATCACCGAGCTGTGCGAGGCGGTCGCCCGGCTCGGCCGGCACAAGTTCCCGCTGCGGATCACCAAGACCGTACGGGCGTTCCTGAACGAGCTGTCGGACGCGCTCGGGGTCGAGCTCGACCCGGAGAACATGGACGAGACCCTGCGGGTGCTCGGCGGCATCGCCAAGATGATCGGCACCACGCTGCGCAACACCGCCCAGCCGACCATGCTCGGCGCCGGCTACAAGGTGAACGTGATCCCCGGCCAGGCCACCGCGCACGTGGACGGGCGCTTCCTTCCCGGCTACGAGGAGGAGTTCCTGGCGGAGCTGGACAGCGTGCTGGGCCCGCGCGTGAAGCGGGAGAGCCTGCACTCGGACAAGGCGGTCGAGACCACCTTCGACGGCGCGCTGGTCGAGGCGATGCAGACGGCGCTGCGGGCGGAGGACCCGATCGCCCGCGCGGTGCCGTACTGCCTGTCGGGCGGGACGGACGCCAAGTCGTTCCAGGACCTCGGGATCCGCTGCTTCGGCTTCGCGCCGCTGCAGCTGCCACCGGAGCTGGACTTCGCCGGGATGTTCCACGGCGTGGACGAGCGGGTGCCGGTGGACGGGCTGAAGTTCGGCGTCCGGGTGCTGGACCGGTTCCTCGACGCCTGCTGAGCACCTTGGGTGGACGGCCCGTTCCCGGAGTGCCGGGGGCGGGCCGTCCGCATTGTCCGAGCTAATGATTTGGGACAGGGCGAAGGAGATCAACAGAAACGATCCTGCAAGGAAATGCGGATCGAACGTATGTACGGACTGTCACCGTTGCGAGTGAATGGCAAATCTGTTCCGTACCCCGTTTGCCACACCCTCGTTCATCCCTGTGCAACCCGCCGAACGGGTTGCGTTGTCCATACAGGAGGAATGATGAAGGTCAAGAAGATCGCCGCTGTTGCCGCCGCCACCGGTGGCCTGGTGATCGCCGCCGCCGGTGTCGCGTCCGCTCACGGCGGTGCCGGCGCGGAGGGTGTGGCCGCCGGCTCCCCGGGTGTCGTCGCCGGCAACCAGGTGCAGATCCCGGTGCACGTCCCGGTCAACCTGTGCGGCAACACCGTCAGCGTGATCGGTGTGCTGAACCCGGCGTTCGGCAACCACTGCGCCAACTTCTGAGTCACGCTCCGAGCTGCTGAGGCTCGTTGAGCCGACTCATTCGGCCCCCGGGCGGCGGACGCGCCGCCCGGGGGCCGCTTGCATGCGGAGCGCGGGGAACCGGGTGCGGGGAGCTGGGTGTGGAGAGGTAAACAAGGGGGCAATCGCTCGATCGGGTGAAGTTGGTTCGTTCGGCTCAACTTCCCCGCCGTTCTCTCGTTAACTCCTGTGCAGTCGAAGACCTTTCCGGATATCCGCATATGCGGAAATTCCGACTTTCGGACGGTATTTACGTCAAGGTCGTCACGTCGTTCTCGATACGTCAGGGGAAAAGATGAGGAATGTAGCCAAGAAGGGGATCCTCACGGTCGTGGCCACCGGCAGTGTCCTGGCCTCGACCGCCGGCTACGCCTACGCGGGCGCCGAGGCCCAGGGAGGTGCCGCCGGATCGGCGGGTGTCGCCTCCGGGAACTCGGTGCAGGTGCCGGTCGAGGTGCCGATCAACGCCTGCGGCAACACCGTCGACGTGATCGGCGTGCTGAACCCGTCCTACGGGAACCACTGCGCCAACGTCAGCGGCCACCCCGAGGCCGCCAAGCCGGGCGGATCCCACGCGGGCTCCGGCGCCCACACCGGTTCGGGCTCCCACGCCGGCCCGGGGGCCAGTGGCGGCTCCGGCCAGGGCTCCTCCGTCTCGGGCACGTCCGCCTCCGGCGTCGCCGCCAACTCGCCCGGCGTGGTCTCCGGCAACAGCATCCAGGCCCCCGTGCACGTCCCGGTCAACGCCTGCGGCAACTCCGTCGACGTGGTCGGTGTCGGGAACCCGGCCTTCGGCAACGACTGCGCCAACGTCGCGCAGCCCGCCCCGACCCCGAAGCCGGCGGACGACTGCCCCGAGAAGCACAGCCCGTCCGTCCCGCCGCAGGCCGGCGGGGAGACTCCGGGCTACCCGCGCAACGGCGGCCCGTCCACCACCCCCGAGGCCGGCGCACACTCGGCCCCCGCCGTCGCCCCGGCCGCGAGCGGCCAGGTCGCCCAGGTCGCGGCCCGCACCGCAGCCCCGGCCGTCGCCTCCGCGCCGAGCGGCGCCGCCGGCAGCCAGCTGGCCTCCACCGGCGCCGGTGACGTCGAACTGCTCGGCGCCGCCGGCCTCGCCCTGCTGCTCGGTGGCGGCGTGCTCTACCGCCGCGCCCGCGCCGGCGCCCGCTGAGCCACCGGCAGGCCACACTCCGGCAGCGCCGCACCCCCCGCGGCGCTGCCGGAGTACGACGCCGGAGTGTGACGCGCCCGCGGCCGCCTGGAGGTACGGGCGGTCGCGGGCGAGCGGAGGCCCGGCGTGAAAGCCCGCATCAAGGCCTGACGTGACGTGAAGCCCCGGCCCGAAAGCCCTGCGTGAGATCGCCACCGCGACGGCGTTCCCGGGCCCGAAGTTCCCCGATCCGGAGCCCCCGACCCGGCCGCCGCCCGTCTGGATCTTCCCCGCCCAGGCGCCCCGCCCGTCCATCCCCCCGGCGGCGGGTGGGCTCAGGCATGCTCGCCCGTCACCAGCTCCGGACCTGCCGGATGATCCGCCGCTTCAGCCGGACCGTCCGGCTCCCGTCGGGGAACAGCCTCAGCCGGTCGAGCTCCCAGTGCCCGTACTCGGCGTGCTCGGTGAGCAGTTGGCGTGCCGCATTGCGCGTGGTGCCGCGCGGCATGCGCAGCGACTGGTACTCGTACTCCGGTTGCCGGACCGGCTTCGGTGGGGTCAAAACGCTCCTCCTGAGGATCACCTGCACGCAAGCCTACGACCTGCCTCGGACAGTCGGCCCGGGTATTTCCGGACGTCCTCCCGGCCGTCCGTCCGACCCGGCGGGACGCCCCGGACCGGCCGGGGCTCGCCGGCCCGTCTGACAGTGCATCAGTTCCGTTGTTCCTCCGGACGGGATACCCCGATCCCGGCGCGCGAAGCGGCACCCGATCGGCCCCGCGCGGCCCGGTCGCACGCCCTTCGCGCCGGGCATGCGCGGGGACAGAACCACGCGGATCGGACATCAGGGGGGAAGTTGCGGTGAAATCGCGGGTGTAGGTGACAACCGCTGTGCGTACCGACACCGCGGGGAGATAGCGTCTGCACCATGTCTGATGCCGCGCAGCCAACCATTGCCGAGGTACGCGCCGCCGCCGAGGCGGTCAAGGCCGCCATCGACCGTCATCTGGAAGCGGTGTCGAGCCCCAGCGCAGCGGATGATCCCGCTGTGACCGCCGCCTACGAGCAGCTCGCGACGGCGGCCATCGCCTACGACCAGATCCTCTACGAGGTCTACGACGAGGTCACCCCCTTCGAGATCCCCGGGGACGAGGGTCCCGGCGGCTACCACGGCCCCGAACAGCCGGAGGCGATCAGCGTGCTGATCCGCCGCGACTACCACGTCGCCGACCCCAAGCGGCTGCGCGCCCAGGCCGAGCGGCTCGACGAGTCGCTGACCCCCGGCGGGGGCGGCACCAGCGGGGTGAACGCGGCGATCGGTGTGCTGTTCGGCGAGTACGAGCCGGACGAGATCGCCGCCCGCAGCGAGGAGTTCGGCCTGGAGGAGGCGGACTCGACGCTCTGGGTCGCGGCGGCGGAGCCGACCGAGCCGGGGGAGTGGCTGCCGGAACCCTTCGAGCACGCCGACCCGCAGATGCTGATCTGCCGGTTCGACGTGAGCGAGGTCTACGACGACGAGGACCCCGACGACTGAACCGTTCGTCGCGCAGACACCCGGAGGGCGGGCCCCACCTGTAGGGGGCCCGCCCTCCGCGCGTTTCGTTCCTAGTACGCCGAGGCGGCGTTCTCGGCGAGGATCGCGCGCAGCCGGGTGGTGCGCGGCTGCGCCGGGCGCTCGGTGACGGCCTGGGCGAGCGCCGGGCCCGCCGCGTGCACCACGGACAGGTGCCGCTCGCCGCGGCCGAAGGCGGTGTAGACCCACTGCCGGGTGAGCGCCGGGCCGGCGTCCTCCGGGAGCACCACGACCGCGCCCGGCCAGCGGCGGCCGAGTGCCTGGTGGACGGTCAGCGCCCAGCCGTGCCGCAGCCGGCCGGCCTGGGCGGGCGGGACGGTCCGGCGCGAGCCGTCCGCGTACGCCAGGTGCAGGCCGGTGGCGTCGCCGTCCAGCACCCGGGCCGGGCGGGTGACGCCGGGGGCCGGGGAGTCGACCACCCGGTCGCCCGGGTCGAAGCCGCCGAACCGGCCGGGCCCCGGGTTGAGCCGGGCCTTCGCGGCGGCGTTCAGCGCCCGGGTGCCCGCCGGGCCGCCGTGTCCCGGGGTCAGCAGCACCACCTGCTCGGCGGGGATGCCGAGGGCGCGCGGGATGGAGTCGGTGAGCAGTTGGAGGGCGCGGTGGACGGCTTCGCCGCCGTCCTTCGCGGTCAGGATGACCACCTCCTTGTCCGGCGCCTCGACGGGCTGGAGCTCGCCGATGCCGACGCCGGAGACCAGCTCGCCGATCGGGCCGAAGTCAGGGGTGCGGGAGGCGACCGCCGGGCAGACCTTGGCGGCCAGCAGGTCGGCGAAGAACCGGCCGGGGCCGGCCGACCAGAGCTGGCCGGGGTCGCCGCTGAGCACCAGCCGGGTGCCGTCGGCGAGCGACTCCAGGACGGTGGCGGCCAGTTCGACGTCCAGCAGCGGGGCGTCGAGGACGACCAGGACGTCCAGGGCGAGCGTGCCGTCGGAGGCGCGGCCCGGCCCGGCGGCGCCGGAGAGCAGGTCGGCGAGGGTGATCACGGCGGCCGGGGTGTCGGTGAGCGCGGCGAAGGACTCCCGGCCCTGGTCGGTCCAGGTGGCGGCCCAGGTCCGCAGTCCGAGGCCGCCGGCGGCGGCCAGCAGCGCGGCGGGTTCGGCGCGGGCGGCCTCGCCGCCGGTGTGCAGCACCAGGGCGCTGTCGGCGACGGCCTGGATCAGGGCGGTCGCGGAGGAGGACGGCGCGACCTCGCCGGCAGCCGCCCACGCGGCCGGGCCGGGCGCGGCGGGGGCCTGCGGAGCGTCCTCCGCCGTGGGCTCCGCGGGGGCCGCGCTTGAGTCGGAGCCCGTCTCGGAACCGGAGGCCGTCTCGGAGTCGGCCGCGGACTCGGAGTCCTCCGCCGTCCCGGCGTCCTCTGCCGCGTCCTCGTCGCCCGGCTCCGGGTCCTCGCCCGGCACGAAGGTCGACATCAGCCGGACCAGTCCGTCCGCGAGGCTCTCCTCGGCCAGCGCGAGCCGTTCCAGGGCGAGCAGCGTCCGGGTCGGCGGCTCCTCGTCCTCGTCGCCGCCCGCCGCGTGCGCCTCGGGACCGGTCAGCTCCTCCTGGAACGGCATCGCGCGCCCGTCCAGGACGGCGGCCTGGATCGCCGCGGCCGAGTCCGGCAGCCCGTGCCGGTCGAGCCCGGCCGCGATCTCGGCGACCTCGACGGCGGAGTGGCCGCGCAGCGCCGCCTGCTCCAGCAGCCACGGCACCAGCGCCTGGGCGCGGCGCGGGTCGCCGGGGCCGGCGGCGGGGCCGAGCAGGCCGCGGGCGAAGCCGTCCGCGTGCTCGGGGCGGACGCCGGGCAGGGACAGCACGGCCCACGGGTCGGAGCGCAGCTGTTCGGCGGCGCCGTCGCCGAACTCGGCCACCGCGGCGGCGGCGAGATCGGCCGGGGCGCCCCCGGCGGCCAGCACCTCGGCGGTGTCCTTGAGCGCCTGCGCGCGCTGCTGGTCGGGCTGCGCGGAGGCCGAAGCCTTGGCGTCCTTGACGTCCATGGCGCCCTCGGGAGCCGCGGGCCGGCCCTCGCCCTCCGGCGGTGCGGCCTGCGGGCCGACGCTGCGGATCCGCTGCGCCAGCTCGGCGATCGCCGCCGCCTTCTCCGCCGGGCTCGCCGTCTCCACGGGGCTCGCCTTCTCCGTCGGACCGGCCGACTCCGCCGGGCTCACCGAGACTGCCGAGGTCTCCTCCGGAGCGCCGTTCTCCGTGTCACTCATCGTCCGCTCCAAGAGTCACTCCACTGCGTTTTCAGCTGGACGAGGGGGGCTACAGCTCGCTCCACCCCTGGTCCGGGTAGCGGTGCACCGGCGACGAGATGTCGTCCAGCGCACCACGGATCTCACCCGGAAGCGTAAGCGCCTCCACCGACAGCGCCGCCTGCAGCTGTGCCACCGTACGGGCCCCGACCAGCGCGCTCGCCACTCCGGGCCGGTCCCGGACCCAGGCGAGGGCGACCGCGAGTGGGCTGCTGGCGAGGCCGTCGGCGGCCGTGGCGACGGCGTCGACGATCCGCCGGGAGCGCTCCCCGAGGTACGGCTGGACGAACCCGGACAGGTACGGCGAGGCGCCGCGCGAGTCCTGCGGGACGCCGTGCCGGTACTTGCCGGTGAGCACCCCGCGCCCGAGCGGCGAGGAGGCGAGCAGCCCGACCCCGGCGTCCGCCGCGGCGGGGAGCGCCTCGCGCTCGATGCCGCGCTGGAGCAGCGAGTACTCCAGCTGGGCCCCGGCCAGCGGCGTGCGCCCGTGGTGGGCGCGCTGCCAGGTGGCGGCCTTGGCGAGCTGCCAGCCGCTGAAGTCGCAGACCCCGACGTACCGGGCGCGCCCGGAGGAGACGGCGATGTCGAGGGCGCTGAGCGTCTCCTCGACGGGCGTCATGGGGTCGAAGGAGTGGACCTGCCACAGGTCGACGTAGTCGGTGCCGAGCCGGCGCAGCGAGGCGTCGAGGGCGGCGAGGAGGTGGCCGCGGGAGCCGTCGAAGCGGCGGGCGGACTCCGGCACGCTGCCGGCCTTGGTGGCGATGACGAGTTCGGAGCGGGGGATGAGGCTGTCGGTGAGCCGGGAGATCAGGTACTCGGCGCCGCCGTCGGCGTACACGTCGGCGGTGTCGAGCAGGGTCCCGCCGGCGTCGACGAACTCCTTGAGCTGTTCGGCGGCCTCGTGTTCGTCGGTGTCGCGGCCCCAGGTCATGGTGCCGAGGCCGAGCCGGGAGACCTGGAGGCCGGTACGGCCGAGGTGACGTTTTTCCATCGGACGGGCCCTCCACTGGCCGGTGGCACCGGGCGCCCCGGTAGCCCTGAGAACGCGCAGGTGGGGAGAGCGCTCCCCACGTCGGCTGAGCGTAGCGGCCGGTGTCCGGGCAGGGGTGGCGACCCGCAGAACGATCACTGGGCCCGGGTGGCGGCGGGTGTGACCCAGACCACCACTACCGGTCAGTAGCATGACCGGCGAGTGCGCGGCTACCCTCGCCACCAACCCTCACCGACTGGAAGGTTCGGCACATGCGACTCGGAATCAACCTCGGCTACTGGGGTCTCGGCATGGACGCCGACAACATCGCCGTGGCCCAGGAGGCGGACCGGCTCGGCTACTCGGTGTGCTGGGCGGCCGAGGCGTACGGCTCGGACGCCGCGACGGTGCTGAGCTTCGTCGCCGCGAAGACCGAGCGGATTGACGTCGGTTCGGCCATCTTCCAGATCCCCGCCCGCACCCCGGCGATGACCGCGATGACCGCGGCGACCCTGGACACCCTGTCCGGCGGTCGCTTCCGGCTCGGCCTCGGCGTCTCCGGCCCGCAGGTCTCCGAGGGCTGGTACGGGGTGAAGTTCGACAAGCCGCTCGCCCGCACCCGCGAGTACGTGGAGATCATCCGCAAGGCGATGTCGCGCGAGCGGCTGGTCCACGAGGGCGCGAACTGGACGCTGCCGCTGCCCGGCGGCCCCGGCAAGCCGATCAAGCTCACCGTGCACCCGGTGCGCGAGCACATCCCGCTGTACATCGCCGCGATCGGCCCGAAGAACCTGGAGCAGACCGGCGAGATCGCCGACGGCTGGCTCGGCATCTTCTTCTCGCCCGAGCACGCCGCGCTCTCCCTCGACCCGCTGAAGGCCGGCCGCGCCAAGACCGGGCAGGGCCTGGACAGCTTCGACCTGTGCCCGACCGTCACCATCGCGGTCGGCGAGGACATCAAGGCCGGCGTCGACTCCCAGCGCTCCTACGCCGCGCTGTACATCGGCGGCATGGGCAGCAAGGAGAAGAACTTCTACAACCAGCTCGCCCGGCGGATGGGCTACGAGCAGGCCGCCGACGAGATCCAGGAGAAGTACCTGGCCAAGGACTACGCGGGCGCCGCGGCCGCCGTCCCGCACGACCTGATCGACGCCACCTCGCTGATCGGCGACACCGCCCGGATCGCCGACCGGATGCAGGCCTACGCCGACGCGGGCGTCACCACGCTCACCCTGGCCCCGTCCGGCTTCACCCTGGACGAGCGGATCCAGGCGCTGCGCACCGGCGTCGAGGCGCTGGAGCGCGCCGGCCTGGCCTGACGGCGGGCACCCCTGGGGGCCGGGTTCGCACACAGCGCCGCGCGAACCGCCCCGGCCCCTGGGGTCCATGGGCTCCGGCATCCTGCTGGTTCTTGAGACCGCCTCAACTCGTTTCGGGCTACGAGAAGTGTGCAGGCCCTTTCGTTGAAGTAGGCGACGAGGGGGTGAGTGCTGAAAGGGGCGCACCACGCGAGACGGCACCCTTGACGCCCATCACTACGACGGGTGATGGTCGTGCACGCCAGTGCAACTGACTCGACAGGGGCGGAGACCATGGAGCTAACGTTCATTGGTATTGATCCCAACACGGACACGGACGAGCGCCCTACCGTGTGGGTGGACGAGAAAGCGGAAGACCTGGTGTTCCAGTCGTACTTGGCTGACGCCGAGACCGTGGCGACCTGTGCTCAGACCCAGATCCCCGGCCACTCGTCCGGATGCCCCGAGGGTGAGGGCGTCTTCCGTGTCCCGTTCCGCATGGTGCCGATGATCCGAGAGGCTTGTGATGTCGCAGAGCGTGCCCACCGCCGCCGACTTGCTGAGGGCGGCGAAGACGTCAGCGGTACATCTTGGGCTGAGGGACAGCTACGGGATCACCCGCGAGTCGGAAGCGCTCAAGGCATGGCGTGAGACCGGCACCCGGAACGTGGACCCCGAGTCGGACCACTGGCGGTCGTGGGTGGAGCTGATCCAGGACGCGGTCAGCCGGGGCATGGTCGTCCGCCGTGCCCGGGTCGTCTCCGAGCCCGTCTCGGAGTACATCCGATATGAGCACGCTGGCACCTCGGTGATCGTGGGCGCTGGTGAGCAAGTCCGATGGATGCCCCACTGGTTGGCGTCTTCGCTGGCCCTGCCGGGCAACGACTTCTGGCTGTTCGACGGCCGGTTGGTGCGCTTCAACCATTTCACCGGTGAGGGCGCGTCGGCTACACCTGAGTACACCGAGGACCCTGCCATTGCAGAGCTGTGTGCCTCCGCGTTCGAAGCCGTCTGGGAGCGTGGCAGCCCGCACGCCGATTACGCGGTCTGAGAGGCCCTGAGCACCGCTGATGCCCGCTTCACCGCTCTCCAGTGACCAAGAGGCGCGGAAGGCCATTGCCGACCGCCTGGGAGTCATCCGCAGGGATGCGGAGCTGTCCGGCCTTGAACTTGCTCAGCGCTGCGGCTGGCACCCGTCCAAGTCCTCTCGGATCGAGAACGCCCGCACCATGCCCTCGGATGCCGATATCCGGGCATGGTGCGACGCGTGCGGAGTTCCTGAGCAGGCTGCCGACCTGATCGCTGCCTCTCGGTCGGCTGACTCGATGTACACCGAGTGGAGGCGCATCCACCGAACGGGGCTGCGGCAGACTCAGGAAGCGATCACCCCGCTGTTCGAGCGGACACGCCACATGCGCATCTACTGCTCCTCCGTGGTCCCCGGCCTGCTCCAGACGCCCGCCTACGCCACGGGGCTACTCGAAGCCATCACGGAGTTCCGGGGCATTCCCAACGACGTGCCCGAAGCCGTGGCGGCCCGTATGGCGCGGTCCAACGTGATCCGCGAGGGGAACCGCCGGTTCGCCTTGTTGGTCGAGGAAGGCGTATTGCATCACCTGCTTGCCGACGATGAGGGGATGGCCGGACAGCTCGGCTACCTGTTGACCGTGATGTCCCTCCCCAACGTCTCTCTCGGCGTGGTGCCGTTCAAGGGTCGCCGGAGGATGTGGCCCGTCGAGTCCTTCTCGATCTTCGATGACACGCGGGTGCAGGTAGAGCTGTTGTCCGCCCGCGTAGTTGTGACGGCCCCTGGCGAGATCAGTACGTACGCCAAGGCGTTTCAGGACATGTCCAAGATGGCTGTCTACGGGGCGCAGGCGCGGGCGCTGATCACTGAGGCCATTGCCGCTCTGGGGTGACAATCTGCAATGCCGTGCAATCGCGTAGCGGTTGGGCTCCGGCACTTCCTACCTTCGGGGTGCAGGAAGCCACACACGAGCAGGCGGGAGCGTCCGGACGTGGAAGATGCGGCAGAACTACAGGAGTTGGCGCAGGCCAACCGCGTCAAGGCGGAGCGTGCGGCCGACGCCGTCGAGCTGGCGGCGCGGCTGGCGGGCCTCCCGGACGTATCGGTGCTCCCGATGGCCAGTGAGCGGGGCGCGCTCGTACAAGTCCGGATGAACCTGCCGCAGGCCGAGGCGTTCGCCAAGCACGTGGCGGCCCACGCCTGGTGCTCCGGCTGTCTGCTGCGCGGGGAGCTGACGGGGCCGATGCAGGCCCAGCTCACCGAGCTGGGCCTGCCGGACCGGGCGGAGGTTCCGGAACACGTGCGGAAGCTGCTCGCGTCGTGAGCGGCGAAGAACCCGACGGGGCAAGCGAGACCGAGCAGGACGATGCCGACGCTCCGCCGCTGGAGCCCGCCGAGTCGGAGACGCTGACCCGGCTGCGGGAGCGAACGCACCTGATCAACTCCCTGCCGACCTGGATGCGCACGTGAGCCGCCCGGACCGGCCCCGCGTGGGCTCCTGGGACGCGCATCCCCAGCGTGATGCCTACCAGGTCACGGCCGCCGACCTGGGCAAGATCATGGCCGATGACCAGATGGCCGAGTACCGCGAAGCCGCCGAACAGGCCCGTGCCGGTCGCACGACCTTGGCGGAGGTCTGGGCCTACGTAGTGGCCGGGATGCTCTGCATGACCGCCTTGGGCTGGCTGCTGACCTGCTGAGACTCCCGTCCGTGCGCCGTTCCCCCGTGGCACACGGATGGGCCCGAGCTCCCGCCCCGACCGGTGGACCTGGACAGCTCGACCGGTCGGAGCGGGCTCCGCAACACCGATCGACCCGGGCGCCTTCCGGCGACCGGGCCCCAGCGCGAGGAGGCATCAGTATGCGCTACATCCCGCCCGAGCGGCCGCCGGAGTTGCCGCCCGGGCCCGACTACGCCGCCACCGTTCCCGCCGAGTAGGAGAGGTCAGCCATGCGCATCGAGATCATCGTGTCCAAGCACAAGGGCAACGAGAAGCCCCCGCCGAAGCACGCGGGCAAGCCCGCCCCGGAGCCGCAGCCCACCCCGCCGTCTCAGTAAAGACACCTGACACACTGGCAGGCCCCTCGCGCGTGCTGGCGAGGGGCCTGCCCTCACTTGCAAGGGAGAGCACCGATGGCCGATCGTCTCGTCATCTCGTACGAGTCGCGCCACTTCGCCGATGTCGACTGGTCGGCGAAGGCGGACCGTTGGCGGGCCAGTTTCTACGAGAACGGGGGCAAGGTCTTCGGCACTGCCGACATCACCCGCGTCATCCCCGGAGCCGCGTCGAATTCCCGGGAGGCCCTCGGGCAGGACCCCGGCCTTCTCGACCGCATCCCGCGTGTGATCTTCACCGAGGACGGCGGGCTGACCCCGGTGGTCGCCGAGCTGCGCCCCTCGCTGCTGCTCCTACTGGAGTCCGTCGAGGTGTCGGCCGAATGGAGGGGGAGAGGCGTCGGGATGCGCCTGACTGTCGAGGCGCTGCGCCGGTTCGCCGTACCCGGCGCGCTGGCCGTCTGCTATCCGGCCCCGATCCACGACCACGGGCCGGATGAGCCGTGCAGCTACGACTCCGATGACCCGGAGGTGCGGCGGCCGGACGAGGAGGCCATCACCAAACTCAGGCGGGCCTGGGAAGGGCACGGGTTCTCACTGCTCGGCGACGGGGTGTACGCCCGCCGGGTGGAACCATGAGCGGTTGGTCTACGCTCTAGCGGATAAACGAATCCGGCCCCGTCCGGCTTCACCCTGGACGAGCGGATCCAGGCGCTGCGCACCGGCGTCGAGGCGCTGGAGCGCGCCGGCCTCGCGTAGCCGCCGGGGGGGCCGTCGAGCGGCACTACAGCCAGTCGTGCCGCTTGAACACCCGGTGCAGCACTATGCAGACCGCGGCCATCAGCGACAGCACCGCCGGGTATCCCCAGGGCTGGTGCAGTTCGGGCATGTCCTCGAAGTTCATCCCGTAGACGCCCGCGATCATCGTCGGCACGGCGGCCAGCGCCGCCCAGGCCGAGATCTTCCGCATGTCGTTGTTCTGCTGCACGCTGACCTGCGCCAGGTTGGCGTTGAGGATGTCGGACAGCAGCCGGTCCATGCCCTCGACCTGGTCGGTCACCCGGGCCAGGTGGTCGGCGACGTCCCGCAGGTAGGGCAGGGTCTCCGGGCGGATGTACGGTTCGCCGCCGCGGGCCAGGCGCAGCGTCGGTTCCAGCAGCGGGCCGGTGGCGCGGCGGACGGTCATCACCTGGCGCTTGTAGCCGTAGATCCGGCCGGCGGTGTCGCGGCCGACCCGGCCGGGGGCGAAGACGTCCGCCTCCAGTTCGTCCAGGTCGGACTGGAGCCTGGTGGCGACCTCCATGTAGCCGTCGACGATGGTGTCGCAGACCGAGTGCAGCACCGAGCTGGGCCCGTAGCGCAGCAGTTCGGGCTGCTTCTCCAGCCGGGCCCGCAGGCCGGAGAGCGGGGTGTCGGCGCCGTGCCGGACGGTCATCACGAAGTCCGCGCCGAGGAAGACCATCACCTCGCCGATGGTCACCGCGTGGGCGCCGGGGTGGTAGCCGAGCGTCTTGAGGGCGACGAACAGGGAGCCCTGGTACGGCTCGATCTTGGGGCGCTGGTGGGCGCTGACGGCGTCCTCGACGGCCAGTGGGTGCAGGGCGAACTCCCTTCCGACGTGGTCGAGTTCCTCGGCGGTGGGCTCGAACAGGCCTATCCAGACGAAGCCGCCGGGCCCGGCGGCGCGGGCGGCGGCGAGCGCGCCGGCGAGGTCGTCGGGGGCCTCGATCCGGTGGCCGTCGTGGTAGCTGGCGCAGTGGACGATCATCGGGCCATTGTGGCCCGGGGCGGGGTGCCCGGGGCGGAGCCGGGCCAGGACGGCGTCGCGGGCCGGTGCCGGCGGCGGCTCAGGAGGTCCCGCACCTCACGCCCGCACCCCACGCCCGCACTCCGTGCCCGCACGCGATGCCCGTACCCCGCGCCCGCACTCCGTGCCCGCACGCGATGCCCGTACCCCGCACCGGCACTCCACGCCCGCGCCCGGAGGCCGTAGGCTGAGCCCCATGCCCACCCTGCTGCTCGTCCGCCACGGCCGCTCGACCGCGAACACCGCCGGAATCCTGGCCGGTTGGACGCCCGGCGTGGACCTCGACGACACCGGGCGCGCGCAGGCCGCCGCGCTGGCCGGCCGGCTCGCGGGGATCCCGCTGGTGCAGGCCGTCAGCAGCCCGCTGGAGCGCTGTCGGCAGACCCTGGAGCCGCTGCTGGCGGCCCGGCCCGAGCTGGGCCCGCCCGCCGAGGACGAGCGGCTGGGCGAGTGCCACTACGGCGAGTGGACCGGCCGGCCGCTGGCCGAGCTGGCCAAGGAACCGCTCTGGCGCACCGTGCAGGACCACGCGGCCGCCGCGGCCTTCCCCGGCGGGGAGTCGTTGCGCGAGCTGAGCCACCGGACGGTCGGCGCGGTCCGGGAGTGGAACGAGAAGATCGCCGCCGAGCACGGCGCGGACGCGGTCTGGCTCGCCTGCTCGCACGGGGACGTGATCAAGGCGGTGGTGGCCGACGCCCTCGGCCTGCACCTGGACCACTTCCAGCGGATCAGCGTCGAGCCCTGCTCGGTCACCGCGATCCGCTACACCCCGCAGCGCCCCTTCGTCCTGAGGATGGGCGACACCGGTGACCTCGGCTCGCTCGCGCCCAGGCCCGGCGCGGCCCCGGCCGCCCCGGCGGGCGACGCGGTGGTCGGCGGCACCACCTGAGACGGTCGCTCCGCCCGACCTGCCCGACCTGCCCGACCCGCCTGGTACGACCCCGGCCTGACCGGCGCCACCCGGCCCGGAGCCGCATCACGTGGCGGGAGAGCCGCCGCACCCCGCCCCGCAGCGGCCGGCGGCACCGCCTGAGCTGGCCGGTGCCACTGCGGCTCGGCTCCCCTGCGGAGGCCCGGAGGTCGTAGGGTGACTAACGAGCCCCGCCGCGTGGCGAGCCCGCGCCCGGGCCGTCGTACGGCAGCCCGAGCCATGACGTCCGAACGATCCCTGTGATCCCCACGACCGACACGATCCGGAGCGAGAGCGTGCCCCGTCAGGTCTTCTTCTACGACCAGCCCGAACGGTTCGTGGCCGGCACCGTCGGCCAGCCCGGCGCCCGGGCGTTCTACCTGCAAGCCAGCGCCCGGGGCCGGATCACCAGCGTCCTGCTGGAGAAGACCCAGGTGGCGGCGCTCGCCGAGCGGATCGACGAGGTCCTGGACGAGGCGCTGCGGCGCAGCGGCGGCGACGTCTCCATCCCGGCCGCCGCCCCGCAGGACCTGCTCGACACCGCGCCGCTGGACCTGCCGCTGGAGCAGGAGTTCCGGGTCGGCACCATGGCCCTAGCCTGGGACAGCGTGGACGGCTGCCTGGTGGTCGAGGCGCAGGCGCTGATCGAGGTGGAGGAGGACGAGGACGAGGACAGCGCCGCGGCGGTCTTCGAGGACGACGACAACGGTCCGGACATGCTGCGGGTGCGGCTGTCCGGCGCGATGGCCCGGGTGTTCGCCAAGCGGGCGCTGGACCTGGTCTCGGCCGGCCGCAAGCCCTGCCCGTTCTGCAACCTGCCGCTCGACCCGGAGGGCCACCTGTGCCCGCGCGCGAACGGCTACCGGCGCTGAACACCGAGACCCCGCCCCAGGCGGACCCGGCGGCCGCCGCCGCCCTCGCCGCCGACGTGCCCACCGCGCTGGAGCTGCTGCGCGAGGGCGAGTTGACGGTGCACGGGCGCCTCACCGAGGCGTCCAACGCCGCGCTGTACTGCACCGCCACGCACGGTTCGCTGAGCGCGCAGGTCGTCTACAAGCCGGTCGCCGGGGAGCGCCCGCTGTGGGACTTCCCGGACGGCACGCTGGCCGGGCGCGAGGTCGCCGCGTACGAGGTGTCCGCCGCGACCGGGTGGGCGCTGGTGCCGCCGACCGTGCTGCGCGACGGGCCGCACGGGCCCGGCATGGTGCAGCTGTGGGTCGAGCCGGATCCGCAGGCCGAGCCGCTGCTGGCCCTCCAGGACCCGCGCGGCCCGGAGCACGGCTGGCTGCCGATCGTGCGGGCCGAGGTCGGCGGGGGACGCACCGCGCTGCTGGTGCACCACGACGACCAGCGGCTGCGCCGGCTCGCCGTGCTGGACGCGGTGCTCAACAACGCCGACCGCAAGGGCGGCCACCTGATCCCGGCCGCCGACGGCCGGGTCTACGGCATCGACCACGGCGTCACCTTCAACACCGAGGGCAAGCTGCGCACCCTGCTCTGGGGCTGGGCCGGCGAGCCGCTGCCCGCCGAGGCGCTGGAGGTGCTGACCCGGCTCGCCGAGCGGCTGGACGGCGAGCTGGCCGCGCGCCTCGCCCCGCACCTGACCGCCGCCGAACTGGAGGCGACCCGCGCCCGGGTGGCCGGGCTGCGCCGCACCGGCCGGCACCCGCTGCCCTCCGAGGACTGGCCCTCGATCCCCTGGCCGCCGGTCTAGGGGTACGGATCGGCTCGGGCCGAGCTGATGGTCTGGACCTGTCCGCGAACCGGCAGCACACTGCTCCGATGGACGCGTTACGGACCACCCCCACCCCCCGCACCACGCCGGACCTGCCGCTGCACCGGCTACAGGTCCCGCTGCCGCACCTGCTCCCGTTCGCCATCGGGAGCTTCGACACGATCGGCCCGCTGTCCCGGGCGGGCTTCCCGCACCGGCACTCGTTCTACGAGATCGTCCACGTCACCGGCGGCCGCGGCGCCCACGTCCTGGACCTGGTCCACCGGCCGCTGGCGCCACCGCAGTTGTGCGTGATCACACCCGGCCAGGTGCACTACTGGTCGGACGCGGACGAACTCACCGGCCAGGTCGTCCTGTTCAACGAGGACTTCCTGCTCCGGAACCCGCAGGACCTCGCCGCGCTGCGCACCCTGGCCACCCGCCCCGCGCTCGGGCTCGGCGAACAGGCCGGGCCGATCGGCGCGTTGCTCGCCGACATGGAACACGAGTACTGCTCCAGGCAGCCCGGCTACCAGGGCGTGCTGCGGGCCAGCCTGCACATCCTGATCGTCCGGGCGCTGCGCGCCGGCCGGCCGGGGGAGCGGCCGGCGCCGCCCGGCCGACCGACCGAAGTGGCCTCCGCCTTCACCCGGTTGATCGCCGGCCCGGGCGGGGTGCGGTACTCGGTGGCGTCCAGTGCGCAGGAACTCGGCGTCTCGCCGGGCCACTTGCAGACCCTGGTCAAGCAGGCGACCGGTCGCACCCCGGGCGGGCTGATCCGGCGGCAGCAGACCCTGGAGGCCAAACGGCTGCTGGCCTGCACGGATTTGACGATTCGTCAGGTCTCGAAGGAGGCGGGCTTCGCCGATCCGGCCTACTTCTGCCGCTTCTTCCGGCGGGAGACCGGGATGACGCCGGGGGAGTTCCGGGCCCGGGTCGACGGAAATCACCACGATCCCCGGATCGCGTCCATCGCGGCGGCCCCGGACTGCCCGTAACTTTGCAGGTGGCCACCGGTGGCCGGTCCGGCGCGCGCGGACGGGCGGCCGGTTCGGCCCTTGTCATGCCCCCACCATGGCAAGGGCCGTCCCCCACATCCACCCCACCCCCCACCCGAAGGAGAGGGCGCATGCCCACGCCCGACGGCATGATCAGCCGCAAGACCGTCCTGAAGGCCGCCGCCGCGCTCGGCGCCGCGCCGCTGCTGGTCGGCGGCGGCGTCGCGCTGGCCCGCGAGCAGGCCGGCACCGGCCGGCCCCCCGGCCTCACCCCCGAGTGCCACGACGGCGACGACCCCACCATCGAGCAGACCGAGGGCCCCTACTTCAAGCCCAACTCCCCACTGCGCAGCTCCATGGTCAACGACGGCCCCGGCACCCGGCTGACCGTCAGCGGCTACGTCTTCGGCCGCGCCTGCCGACCGATCTCCGGCGTCCTGCTGGACTTCTGGCAGGCCGACGACAACGGCGCCTACGACAACACCGGGTTCACCTTCCGCGGCCACCAGTTCACCGACGCGAACGGCGCCTTCAAGCTGGACACGATCGTCCCCGGCCTCTACCCGGGCCGCACCCGGCACCTCCACGTCAAGCTCCAGGCGCCCGGCCGCCCGGTGCTGACCACCCAGCTCTACTTCCCCGGCGAGCCGCGCAACAGCACGGACACCATCTACGACGCCCGGCTGCTGATGAACGTCCGCCAGAACGGCCCGGGCCGTGAGGGCAGTTACGACTTCGTCCTGGACGTGCCGCAGACCCCGGGCACACCGAGCCCGACCCCCACCGCCACGCCGACCGGAACCCCCACCGGAACGCCCACCGGAACGCCCACGCCGCCGAGCGGCAGCTGGAAGCCGGGGGCCTCGTACAACGCGGGCGACCGCGTCACCTACTCCGGCGCCTCCTACCTCTGCCTCCAGGCGCACACCGCCATGGTGGGCTGGGAGCCGCCGAACGTGCCGGCCCTCTGGCAGCGGTCGTAGCGGCTCCGGCCGCGTCCCCCGGGGTGCCGGGCGCCCGGTCGGCGGCAGGGTCGACCGGGCGCTCAACCGTGTCCGAAAGCCTGCCCGAAGCCTGCCGCACGTCTGCCGGAAACAACGCCGGTCCCGTCAAGGTCCGTTCCTTATCAGTCGGGAAGCGGTCCGGCAATGACAGGAAGCGAATCCAGTCGATCTTGTGTACTGGTTAGGCTTTCAAATGTTCTCAAGGTTAAAGTCGGTTCCATGCATGCCTGGCCCGCCTCCGAGGTTCCCGCCCTGCCTGGTCAGGGGCTCCCCCTCCGTATCTTCGACACCGCAGCGGGCACGGTCCGCGAGGTCGTGCCGCAGGACGGCACCGCCCGGATCTACGTCTGCGGCATCACCCCCTACGACGCGACCCACATGGGCCACGCCGCCACCTACAACGCCTTCGACCTGGTGCAGCGCGTGTGGAAGGACGCCGGTCACGACGTCCTGTACGTCCAGAACGTCACCGACGTGGACGACCCGCTGCTGGCCCGGGCGGTCGAGACCGGTCAGGACTGGGTGGCCCTCGCCGAGCGCGAGACGGCCCTGTTCCGCGAGGACATGACCGCCCTGCGGCTGCTCCCGCCGGCCCACTACATCGGCGCCGTCGAGTCGATCCCGTGGATCGTCCCGCTGGTCCAGAAGCTGCTCGCCAGCGGCGCCGCCTACCAGGTGGACGGCGACATCTACTTCTCGGTCGAGTCCGACCCCCGCTTCGGCCAGGTCTCCGGCCTCGACCAGGAGGCCATGCGCCCGGTCTTCGCCGAGCGCGGCGGAGACCCGGACCGCCCGGGCAAGCGCCACCCGCTGGACGCCCTGCTCTGGCTCGCCGCCCGCCCGGGCGAGCCCGCCTGGGAGACCGAACTCGGCCACGGCCGCCCCGGCTGGCACATCGAGTGCGTCGCCATCGCACTGCAGTACCTCGGCATGTCCTTCGACATCCAGGGCGGCGGCAGCGACCTCTCCTTCCCGCACCACGAGATGGGCGCCTCGCACGCCCAGGTCGCCACCGGCGCCCACCCGTACGCCAAGGCGTACGTGCACGCCGGCATGGTCGGCCTGGACGGCCACAAGATGTCCAAGTCCCGCGGCAACCTGGTCTTCGTCTCGGCGCTGCGCCGCGAGGGCGTCGACCCGGCGGCGATCCGCCTGGCGCTGCTCTCGCACCACTACCGCGAGGACTGGGAGTGGACCAAGGCGACCCTGGACGAGGCCGTCGAGCGCCTCGCCCGCTGGCGGGCCGCGGTCTCCCGGCCGGACGGCCCGGCCGCCGAGCAGCTGCTCGACGAGGTCCGTACGGCGCTCGCGGACGACCTGGACGCGCCCGCCGCGCTGGCCGCCGTCGACCGCTGGGCCGAGCGGCAGGAGGCCGGGGGCGGCACCGACATGGGTGCGCCGGGCCTGGTCAGCCGCACCGTGGACGCCCTGCTCGGCGTCGCGCTCTAGGGCTCACCCCCCAACACGCCGAAGGGGCGTCAGCACACCTGACGCCCCTTCGGCGTTGTCCGGGGCGGCGGCTACTCCTCGTCGCCGTCCTGGCTCTCCCGGGCCGCGCCCGGGGACTCCGGCTCGGCCGGCCGCTCCGCCGTGGCGTGCCCGGCGACCGGCTTCTCGCCGGTCGGTCCGACGTTCTCCCGGCGGCGCAGGTAGCGCTCGAACTCGCGGGCGATCGCATCGCCGGAGGCCTCCGGCAGCTCCGCGGTGTCCTGCGCCTCCTCCAACTGCTGGACGTACTCGGCCACCTCGCTGTCCTCGGCGGCCAGCTGGTCCACGCCCAGCTGCCAGGCCCGGGCGTCCTCGCCGAGCTCGCCCGGCGGGATGCGCAGGTCCAGCAGGTCCTCCAGCTTGTTGACCAGGGCCAGTGTCGCCTTGGGGTTCGGCGGCTGCGCGACGTAGTGCGGCACGGCCGCCCAGAGCGTCACGGCCGGGACCCCGGCGTGCGTGCAGGCCTCCTGGAGCACCCCGACGATGCCGGTCGGGCCCTCGTAGCGGCTCTCCTCCAGGTCCAGCCGGCGGGCCAACTCCGGGTCGGAGGTGACCCCGCTGACCGGCACCGGGCGGCTGTGCGGGGTGTCGCCGAGCAGCGCGCCCAGGATCACCACCAGCTCGATGCCGAGCTCGTGCGCGAAGCCGAGCAGCTCGTTGCAGAACGAGCGCCAGCGCATGCTCGGCTCGATGCCGCGCACCAGGACGACGTCCCGGGTGGTCGGCTCGGTCACCCGGATCACCGAGAGCCTGGTGGTCGGCCAGGTGATCCGGCGGATGCCGCCGTCCAGCCAGACCGTGGGCCGGTTGACCTGGAAGTCGTAGTAGTCCTCCGCGTCCAGGGCGGCGATCACCTTGCCGCCCCAGGTGTCGTCCAGATGTGCCAGGGCCGCGGAGGCGGCGTCGCCCGCGTCGTTCCAGCCCTCGAAAGCGCAGACCATCACCGGGTCGATCAACTCGGGAACATCTTCCAGCTCGATCACCCAGCGTCTCCCTCCGGTCGGCGGTCGAACCCGCGCCGCCTCGGCTGGCCTGCCGGGGCGCCGACCGGTCGGCTGCCGACTGTCGAACCTCTCGTCACCCATGGAACGCCTCGCCCCATGGTCCCTACCTGCCCAGCCTACGGGCTTTGATGCGCACCGCGGCCGGGCACCGGGACAGTCTGGGGGAGCGTGCCGCCCCGATCCAGCGGATATCCGGACCGCCTCGGCTGACGGGGCGTCAGATGGCCCGGGGCGGGCGCGGACGGTGTCCGAACGGCGACGCGGCGCGACGACGCACCCTTCCCGCGCACACCCTTCCCGCACGCACCGCTCCCGCATACGCCGTTCCCGCGCGCACCGTTCCCGCACGCACCGCCGGAACGCCTCAGGCGTCGACCCACCCGCGCCGGTACGCCGCCCAGTGCTCCGGGGTGGCGGCGAAGTCCACGTACAGCGCGACGCCGAAGTTCCGCCGCCCCGGGTCCTGGCGGCCCAGGCCCAGCCGGACGCCCCGGACGGCGGCCGGCACGGTCTCGGCGTCACCCCGATGGCCGTGCCGGTCGTCCCAGAAGAACGGCAGGCCGATCAGCAGGTCCACCCCGGCCGGGGTGGCCTCCAGCGCCAGTTCGGTCTGCAGGGCGACGTAGCCGCCGTACAGCGGCTCGGTCGGCATGCTGGTGTCGTACGCCATCACGGCGACCTGGTCGACCCGGCGGGCGGTCTCGGTGAAGTACGCCTGGTCCCACCACTTGCCGTGGTCGGTGAGCAGGATCCCGGCGGTGTGCAGGCCGGGCACCGGGTCGAGCTGCGGGGCCGCCACCGAGAGCGCGGCGCCGCGCTCGGCCGTGACCGGGCGGACCTGGTCGAGCAGGGCCAGCCAGCCCGCGCTGCCGGGCCGGATCGGTTCCATGTCGAAGTGCACGCCGTCGAAGCCGAGGTCCAGGACCTGCCGGGCGGAGGCGGTGACCCGGTCCCGGGTGGGGGCGTCCTCCAGGTCCAGGGCGTCCTTCTCCGGCTTGACCTCGTCGCCCAGCCAGCTCTGCACCCGGACGTCCGGCAGCGCCCGGTGCACCGCGTCGGTGAACCAGCGGCCCCGGGGGTGGACGGCGGGCGGCAGCGAGCCGTCGTGTTCCAGCGGGCCGGTGTGCACGTACAGGTCGCGGATGCCGGTGCCGGCCAGCTGCCGCACCAGCGCGGCGACGTCGGCCTCGCTCTTGCGGCCGTCCACCCAGGCGTGGCCGAGCCAGAGCGCGTCCCGGCCGCGGGTGCGGGCCTCGGCGGACGGGTCGCCGGTGTAGTGCAAGCGGATCGCGACGAAGGCCGAGCCGAGCGCGGCCACCGGCACGGCCGCGGCGAGGCCCAGTACCAGCAGCGCCCGGCGCCACCGGGACCAGCTCCGCCAGCGCTTGCGCAACGCCCGGAACGGGGCCGCCAGGGCCCCTGCGACGCGTCGCGCGACGGTCGGGAATCGGCCCACGCGGTTGCTCCCCCCTTGCGGTCGAACGCTCAGGATACGGAATGCGACCGCAGGCCGGGGCGCGGGCCGGATACCCTGGCCACGTGCGGGCCCGAGTAAGCGGGCCCGCAAAGCCGACAGCCGTCGCACCAGGGAGAAGCCCCATGGCCACTGCAGCCAATCCGTCCATCACTCAGCAGAGCCGCGCGAACGCGCTGCGTGAAGCGCTCGCCACCCGGGTGGTGGTCGCCGACGGTGCGATGGGCACCATGCTCCAGGCACAGGATCCGACGCTGGAGGACTTCCAGAACCTGGAGGGCTGCAACGAGGTCCTCAACGTCACCCGGCCCGACATCGTGCGCTCCGTCCACGAGGCCTACTTCGGGGTCGGCGTGGACTGCGTCGAGACCAACACCTTCGGCGCCAACTTCTCCGCCCTCGGCGAGTACGAGATCGCGGAGCGCATCTTCGAGCTGTCCGAGTCGGGCGCCCGGATCGCCCGCGAGGTGGCCGACGCCCACGCCGCCGACGGCCGCACCCGCTGGGTGCTCGGCTCGATCGGCCCCGGCACCAAGCTGCCCACCCTCGGCCACGCCCCGTACGAGACGCTGCGCGACGGCTTCCAGCAGAACGCGGCCGGCCTGATCGCGGGCGGCGCCGACGCGCTGCTGGTCGAGACCAGCCAGGACCTGCTGCAGACCAAGGCCGCCATCCTGGGCTCCAAGCGCGCCCTCGCCGAGGCCGGGCTGGACCTGCCGGTGCTGGTGCAGGTGACCGTGGAGACCACCGGCACCATGCTGCTCGGCTCCGAGATCGGCGCCGCGCTGACGGCCCTGGAGCCGCTCGGCGTCGACTACATCGGCCTCAACTGCGCCACCGGCCCGGCCGAGATGAGCGAGCACCTGCGCTACCTGGCCAAGAACGCGCGGATCGGCCTGTCCTGCATGCCGAACGCGGGCCTGCCGGTGCTCGGCAAGGACGGCGCCCACTACCCGCTCTCCCCGGCCGAACTGGCCGACGCGCACGACGTGTTCACCCGCGAGTACGGCCTCTCGCTGGTCGGCGGCTGCTGCGGCACCACGCCCGAGCACCTGCGCCAGGTGGTCGAGCGGGTGCAGGGCCGGCCGGTCACCCCGCGCACCCCGCAGCCGGAGTCCTCGGCGTCCTCGCTGTACCAGGCGGTGCCGTTCCGGCAGGACACCTCGTACCTGGCGATCGGCGAGCGCACCAACGCCAACGGCTCGAAGAAGTTCCGCGAGTCGATGCTGGCCGGCGACTGGCAGGCCTGCGTGGAGATCGCCCGCGACCAGATCCGCGACGGCTCCCACCTGCTGGACCTGTGCGTGGACTACGTCGGCCGCGACGGCGTCGCCGACATGAAGGAGATCGCCGGCCGGCTGGCCACCGCCTCCACCCTGCCGATCGTGCTGGACTCCACCGAGCCGCAGGTGCTGCGGGCCGGCCTGGAGGCGCTCGGCGGCCGGGCGGTGCTCAACTCGGTCAACTACGAGGACGGCAACGCCCCGGACTCGCGCTTCGGCCGGATCGCCTCGCTGGCCCGCGAGCACGGCGCCGGCCTGATCGCGCTGACCATCGACGAGGAGGGCCAGGCCCGCACCGCGGGCAAGAAGGTCGAGATCGCCGAGCGGCTGATCGCCGAGCTGACCGCCGACTACGGCGTCGACGAGGGCTCGATCCTGGTGGACTGCCTCACCTTCACCCTGGCCACCGGCCAGGAGGAGTCCCGCCGGGACGGCATCGAGACCATCGAGGCGATCCGCGAGCTCAAGCGCCGCCGCCCGGCCGTGCAGACCACGCTGGGCCTGTCCAACATCTCCTTCGGCCTCAACCCGGCCGCCCGGGTGGTGCTGAACTCGGTCTTCCTGCACGAGTGCGTCGAGGCTGGCCTGGACTCGGCGATCGTGCACGCCTCCAAGATCCTGCCGATCTCCCGGATCCCCGAGGACCAGCGCGAGGCCGCCCTCGACCTGGTCTACGACCGCCGCCGGGACGGCTACGACCCGCTGCAGCACCTGCTGGAGCTGTTCGACGGCGTCTCCTCGGCCTCGGTCAAGGCGTCCAAGGCGGAGGAGCTGGCCGCGCTGCCGCTGGACGAGCGCCTGCAGCGCCGGATCATCGACGGCGAGCGCAACGGCCTGGAGGCCGACCTGGACGAGGCGCTGGCCGGGCGGCCCGCGCTGGAGATCATCAACGACACCCTGCTGTCCGGCATGAAGGTGGTCGGCGAGCTGTTCGGCTCCGGCCAGATGCAACTGCCCTTCGTGCTCCAGTCCGCCGAGGTGATGAAGACCGCGGTGGCCCACCTGGAGCCGTACATGGAGAAGTCCGACAGCGAGGGCAAGGGCACCATCGTGCTGGCCACCGTCAAGGGCGACGTCCACGACATCGGCAAGAACCTGGTGGACATCATCCTGTCCAACAACGGCTACAACGTGGTCAACCTGGGCATCAAGCAGCCGGTCTCGGCGATCCTGGACGCCGCGCAGGAGCACAAGGCGGACGTGATCGGGATGTCCGGCCTGCTGGTGAAGTCCACCGTGATCATGAAGGAGAACCTGGAGGAGCTCAACCAGCGCAAGCTGGCCGCGAGTTACCCGGTGATCCTGGGCGGCGCCGCGCTCACCCGGGCCTACGTCGAGCAGGACCTGCACGAGATCTACGAGGGCGAGGTCCGCTACGCCCGGGACGCCTTCGAGGGCCTGCGGCTGATGGACGCGCTGATCGCGGTCAAGCGCGGCGTGCCCGGCGCGAGCCTGCCGGAGCTCAAGCAGCGCCGGCACGCCCGGGTCGAGGTGGTGGAGGAGCCGGAGGTCAACCTCGGCCAGATCCGCTCGGACGTCACCGTCGACAACACCGTGCCGACCCCGCCGTTCTGGGGCGACCGGATCGTCAAGGGCATCCCGTTCGCCGACTACGCCTCCTGGCTGGACGAGGACGCGCTGTTCAAGGGCCAGTGGGGCCTGAAGGCGGCCCGCAGCGGCGAGGGGCCCTCGTACGAGGAGCTGGTGGAGACCGAGGGCCGGCCGCGGCTGCGGATGTGGCTGGACCGGCTGCAGACCGAGGGCTGGCTGGAGGCGGCCGTGGTCTACGGCTACTACCCGGCCAACTCCAAGGGCGACGACCTGATCGTCTTCCACGAGGACGGCACCGAGCGGACCCGCTTCACCTTCCCCCGCCAGCGGCGCGGGCGCCGGCTCTGCCTGGCCGACTTCTTCCGCCCGGAGGAGTCCGGTGTGCGGGACGTGGTCGGCCTCCAGGTGGTCACCATGGGCAACCGGATCTCGGAGGCGGCGAACGAGCTGTTCGCCGACAACTCCTACCGCGACTACCTGGAGCTGCACGGCCTGTCGGTGCAACTGGCCGAGGCGCTGGCCGAGTTCTGGCACGCCCGGGTCCGCTACGAGCTGGGCTTCTCCGGCGAGGACCCGCAGGACGTCAAGGACATGTTCGCGCTCAAGTACCGGGGCGCCCGCTTCTCGCTCGGCTACGGGGCCTGCCCGGAGCTGGAGGACCGTGCCAAGATCGCCGAGCTGCTGAAGCCCGAGCGGATCGGCGTGGTGCTCTCCGAGGAGTTCCAGCTGCACCCGGAGCAGTCCACCGACGCGATCGTCATCCACCACCCGGAGGCGAAGTACTTCAACGCCCGGTAACCCGGGCGCCTCGTTCCGTTCGCTCTTTTCGGGCGAACCGGGCGTATCCTGGATGATCCTGAACGGGCCGGTCCGCTCACCAGCGGGCCGGCCCGCGCCATCCCCGGGGGGCACTTGAACGCGCCCGGGGGTACCGACGGAAGGACTCCCGCCATGACCACCTCCACCGCCGCCCGGATCCTCGACCACGGGGACGGCCGCGGCTTGCAGGCGGTGCTGCTGGACATGGACGGGACGCTGGTGGACACCGAGGACTTCTGGTGGCAGGCCGAGGTCACCCTGTTCGCCGAGCTGGGGCACGCGCTGACCGACGAGGACCGGGCCCAGGTGGTCGGCGGTCCGATGACGCGGGTGATCGACTACCTGGTCGGCACCACCGGGGTGGACCTCGCCCCGGCGGACCTGACGGTGCTGATCAACCAGCGCTTCGTCGACCTGCTGGCGGGCGGCGTGCCGCTCATGCCGGGCGCCGAACGGCTCCTCAACACCCTGGCCGCACACGGGATTCCGGCCGTCCTGGTGACCGCCTCGCACCGGCACGTGGTGGACATCGTGCTGCGCTCGCTGGGCTCCCACCACTTCGCGTTCACGATCGCGGGGGACGAGGTGCCGCGCACCAAGCCGCACCCGGACCCGTACCTGGAGGCGGCCCGGCGGCTGGGCGCGGACCCGGCCCGCTGCGTGGTGGTCGAGGACGCGCCGACCGGGGTCCGGGCGGCCGAGGCGGCGGGCTGCCCGGTCGTCGCGGTGCCCTCGGTGGCGCCGATCGAGCCGGCCCCGGGGCGGCTGGTGCGCTCCTCGCTGGAGCAGGTCGATCTTGAACTGCTGCGCTCGCTGGTCGCTTCGCGGGTGTGATTGTCATCTCATTGCGAGGGTGCTCTACTCGCCGGTAAGCGGCTGGATCCAGCCGCCGCCGACGGCCGTCCGGGGAGAAAAAGGGCATTGCCTGACAACTCGTCGGGTGTTTCGCGATGCCCTCAACCACCGTGTCCCAAACGTCATCTGCACGGGTATCGGTCGTGCGTGTTCGATATGGCACGCTACTCCAGTTCGTTCCCCTCCCTCGCGCCCTGCCACCGCCGACGACGGGCAACCCCGTCCCGCCCGCGGTCGTACGGGCGTCAGGCCCGCGCACGCCTTCCGCACCGGGAGCGCCCTCGACGCGGGCCGCCGGCCCCGGTCGGACCGCACCCAGAAGGACGCGCCCCGTGAAGACTTCAGCTGAACGCCTGGCAGCACTCGGCTGCGCCGGTCTTGTCGCCGTGACGGCGGCAGGCTGCGGATCGGTCACCGACGCCGTCAAGGGGGACGGCGGCAAGGCGATCGTCATGGGCACCACCCAGCTCACCGGTGTGCTGGACCCGGCCGCCGCCTACGACTCCGGCTCCTGGCTGCTGCTGCGCAACACCTTCCAGTCGCTGCTCACCTTCCCGGCCGCCTCCAGCGCCCCCTCCCCGGACGCCGCGCAGTCCTGCGAGTTCACCGCGGGCGACGCCACCCAGTACCACTGCACCATGCGGACCGGCCTGAAGTTCTCCAACGGCCACCCGCTGACCGCGGCCGACGTGGTGTTCTCGATCGAGCGCACCAAGAAGATCAACGACCAGAACGGCGCGGCCCCCCTGCTCTCCTCGATCAGGAGCGTCGAGGCCAAGGGCGACACCGAGGTGATCTTCCACCTCTCCACGCCCGACGCCACCCTGCCGGCCAAGCTGGCCGGCCCGGCCGGCGCCATCCTCGACCACCAGGCCTACCCGGCCGACAAGGTCGTCCCCAACGACAAGCTGATCGGCTCCGGCCCGTACCGCTTCGAGACGGTCGAGGTCATGGGCGGCGACGGCGACACCGCCAAGCAGCTGGGCAAGGTCGTCCTGGTGCCCAACGACAAGTACAACGGCGAGGCCAAGCTCCGGAACAGCAAGTTCACCGTCCGGTACTTCGACAAGCCCGCCGACCTGAAGACCGCGCTGGACAAGGGTGACGTCGACCTCACCGACAACAGCCTGGACCCGAACACCGCCGCCCAGATGCACTCCGACCAGCAGGGCGGCAAGACCGACCTCCAGGTCGTCGAGGGCGACAGCAACGACACCCGCTCGCTGGTCTTCAACACCAAGGACCCGGTCGCCGGCAACGTCGCCGTCCGCCAGGCCGCCGCCCAGCTGCTCGACCGCAAGTCGCTCGCCCGCGACGTCTTCGCCCGGACCGTCCAGCCGCTGTACGCGATGGTCCCGGCCGGCGTCACCGGCCACACCACGGCCTTCTTCGACCGCTACGGCGACCAGGACAGCGGCAAGGCCAAGAAGATCCTCACCGACGCCAAGGTCCAGCTGCCGGTCAAGCTCACCCTCACCTGGTCGCGCTCGCGGGCCGGCAGCGCCGAGCCCGAGACCCTGAAGAAGCAGCTGGAGGCCGGCGGCCTGTTCCAGGTGACCGTCCAGACGGAGCCGGACTGGGACAAGTACCGGGCCGGCTGGTCCGAGGGCCGCTACCAGGCCTACCTCATCGGCTGGTTCGCCGACTACCCGGACCCGGACAACTACATCGCCCCGCTGCTCATCGACGGCGGCGCCTACCACCACGGCTGGGACGACCCGAGGATCAGCCAGAAGCTGGTGCCGGACGGCCTCAAGCAGGCAGACCGCAGCGCCGCGGTGGCCGGCTACGCCCAGATCCAGCAGATCGTCGCCGAGAACGCGCCGCTCATCCCGCTGTACCAGAACAAGGGCTTCTTCGCGTCGCGCTCGTACATCACCGGCGTCGAGTCGACCATCGACACCACCGGCGTGTTCCGCTTCTGGGAGATCAGCCGCAGCGCCGGCAAGTAGCCGACCGGACGACACCCCCAAACACGGCGGCCCGCCCGCCTTCCCCCTGGGTGCAGGGGGAAGGCGGGCGGGCCGTCGGTTCGTTCCCGAGGGCTTACAGGGCGCCCGGGCGCACCAGCCCGCTCTCGTACGCGTACACCGCCGCCTGCACCCGGTCGCGCAGCTGGAGCTTGGTCAGCACATGGCCGACGTGCGTCTTCACGGTGGTCTCGCTGACGAACAGTTCGGCCGCGATCTCCGCGTTCGAGAGCCCGCGCGCCACCAGCTTCAGCACCTCCAGCTCGCGCTCGGTCAGCGCGCTCAGCGCCTGCGGCGGCGCCTCCTCGCCCGAGGGCAGCTTGGTGGCGTACATGTCCAGCAGCCGGCGGGTGATGCTCGGCGCCAGCATCGCCGCGCCGTCCGCCACCACCCGGATCGCCTGCACCAGTTCCTCCGCCGGGACGTCCTTCAGCAGGAAGCCGCTGGCGCCCGCGCGCAGCGCCTCCACCACGTACTCGTCCAGGTCGAAGGTGGTCAGCACCAGCACCTTGGCCGGGCCGTCCCGCCCGGGGCCGGCGATCCTGCGGGTCGCCTCGACGCCGTCCATCCTGGGCATCCGGATGTCCATCAGCACCACGTCGGGCTGCAGCGCCCGCACCTGGTCCAGCGCCTGCTGACCGTCGCCGGCCTCGCCGACCACGACCAGGTCGGACTCGGCCTCCAGGATCATCCGGAAACCGGTGCGCAGCAGCGGCTGGTCGTCGACCAGCAGCACTCGGATCGTCACTAGGACTCCTTGCTCATCTGATCCCCCGTGGGATCGTCTTCGTCAGACGTACGCGACAGCGGCAGCGGGTACGGCGGGGGAGTGCCGCCGAACTCCGGGCAACTGGCCTGGTGGTCGCACCAGTCGCAGAGGCGGTTGCGGGTCGCCGGGAACTCCCCGGTGGCCACCGCGTGGGTGATCCGCTCCCAGAGCGCCCGCAGCTTGCGCTCCACCGCGAGCAGATCGGCCTCGTCCGGGTCGTAGCTGACCACGTCCCCGCCCCCGCCGAGGTAGACCAGCTGGAGCCGCTTGGGGACGACACCCTTCCAGCGCCACACCACGAGCGCGTAGAACTTCATCTGGAACATCGCCTTGCCCTCGAAGTCCCGCGAGGGCGCCCGGCCGGTCTTGTAGTCCACCAGCCGGACCTCACCGCTCGGGGCGACGTCCACCCGGTCGATGTAGCCGCGCAGCAGCAGCCCCGACTCCAGGGCCGTCTCCACGTACAGCTCGCGCTCCACCGGGTGCAGCCGGGTCGGGTCCTCCAGCCGGAACCACTGGCCGACCAGCTTCTCGGCGTCCGCCAGCCAGCGGGTGAGCGCCGCGCCGTCCGGATCGTCCGGGAACAGCGAGCCCAGCTCCGGGCGCTCGCCCAGCAGCCGCTCCCACTGCGGGCGCAGCAGGCCCAGCGCCCGCTCCGGCGTCCGCTCGGTCGCCGGGCTGTCGAAGAGCCGCTCCAGCACCGCGTGCACCAGCGTGCCCCTGGTCGCCGCCGCGCTCGGCGGCTCGGGCAGCCGGTCGATCACCCGCAGCCGGTACAGCAGGGGACAGGTCAGGAAGTCCCCCGCCCGGGACGGGGACAGGCCGGTGGGGGGCGCCGCCGGGCGCGCCGGGGCCCCGGCGGCGCTGGTGGTGTCGGTCTGCTGCATGCCTCCGACCCTATTGCCCTTCGCTGTCATCCCGCTGCCACGGTGCTGCCACACCGCGCGGCACAGTGGGTATGAAGCCTGACAGAGGGCCGCACGCCACCGGAGCGCCGCGATCACGTAGCGTGGGCGCACCGGGGCACGACGGGGCAGACGACCGAAGGGATCACGGTGAGCGACAGCAGGGGGCAACAGACCTCCGACCAGCCACCGCAGGACGACGGCGGCCGCCCGGCAGGGCGACCGCCCCGGCCGCCCGAGCGCGGCAGCGGCCTCCTGGTGGGCCGCCCCTTCGGCGTGCCCGTCTACGTGACCCCCTCCTGGTTCGTCATCGCCGCGCTGATCACCTGGGTGTTCGGCGGCCAGCTCGGCGACGTCCTGCCGGACCTCGGCGCCGCCCGCTACCTGCTCGCGTTCTTCTTCGCGGTCGCCTTCTACGCCTCCGTCCTGGTGCACGAGCTCGCTCACACCCTGGTCGCGCTTCGCTACAGGCTCGGGGTACGGCGGATCCAGCTCCAGTTCTTCGGCGGCGTCTCGGAGATCGAGAACGAGGCCGAGAGCCCGTGGCGCGAGTTCTGGCTGGCCTTCGTCGGCCCGCTGCTCTCGCTGGTGCTCGGCGGCGTGTTCTTCCTCGCGATGCAGGCCGTGGAGCTCTCCACCGTGCCCGGGGTGCTGCTCACCGGGCTGATGGTCTCCAACCTGGTGGTCGCCGCCTTCAACCTGCTGCCCGGCCTGCCGCTGGACGGCGGCCGGATGCTGCGCGCGGTCGTCTGGGCGATCAGCGGCAAGGCGATGACCGGCACGGTCGCCGCCGCCTGGGTCGGCCGGGCGCTGGCCGTCGTGGTGCTGGTCGGCCTGCCGCTGGCCAGCGCCGCCCGCGGGATCGAACGCACCACGACCGACACCCTGGTGGACGCGGTGCTGGCCGCCGTCCTCGCCGCGATCATCTGGAACGGCGCCACCGGCAGCCTGCGCAACGCCCGGCTCAAGGAGGTGCTGCCCGGCCTGCGGCTGCGCGACCTCGCCCGCCGGACCGTCGAGGTCACCGCCGACACCCCGCTCGGCGAGGCGCTGCGCCGGGCCCGGGAGGCCCAGGCCGGCGCGGTCGTGGTGGTGGACGGCCGGGGCGACCCGATCGGCATCGTCCGCGAGTCCGCCGTCCGCGCGGTGCCCGAGCACCGCCGCCCGTGGGTCGCCGTCGGCCCGCTCGCCCGCGACCTCGAACCCGGCCTGCGGCTGGACGCCGACCTCGGCGGCGAGGACCTGCTGCGCGCCGTCCAGGCCACCCCGGCCGGGGAGTACCTGGTGGTCGAGGCGGACGGCCGGGTGTTCGGCGTCGCCGCGCTCACCGACATCGAGCAGCGCCTCACCGCCGCCGTCGCCGGCCGGTGATCACTCTGGTCGGGCGGACCGTCCGCTTCCCTTAGGATTGACCGCATGTCCGAACCGACCGGTGCCACCCGCCGACGCGGGCCCTTCCAGGTCGGGGACCAGGTCCAGCTGACCGACCCCAAGGGCCGCCACTACACGTTCACGCTCCAGGCCGGGAACCAGTTCCACACCCACAAGGGTGCGTTCCCCCACGACGAGCTGATCGGCGCCCCCGAGGGCACGGTCGTGCGCACCACGGGGAACGTCCCGTACCTCGCGCTGCGCCCCCTGCTCCCCGACTACGTCCTGTCCATGCCGCGCGGCGCGGCCGTGATCTACCCCAAGGACGCGGGGCAGATCCTGGCCATGGCCGACATCTTCGCCGGCGCCCGCGTCGTCGAGGCCGGTGTCGGCTCGGGCGCGCTCTCCACCTACCTGCTGCGCGCCGTCGGCGACACCGGCATGCTGGCCTCGTACGAGCGCCGGCAGGACTTCGCCGACATCGCCAAGGGCAACGTCGAGCGCTACTTCGGCGGGCCGCACCCGGCGTGGAAGCTCACCGTCGGCGACCTCCAGGACAACCTGGTCGAGGCCGACGTCGACCGCGTCATCCTCGACATGCTCGCCCCCTGGGAGTGCCTGGACGTCGCCTCCAAGGCGCTCGTCCCCGGCGGCCTGATCTGCTGCTACGTGGCCACCACGACGCAGATGTCCAAGACCGTCGAGGCACTGCGCGACCACGGCACCTTCACCGAGCCGCAGGCCTGGGAGACCATGGTCCGCACCTGGCACCTGGAGGGCCTGGCCGTCCGCCCGGACCACCGGATGATCGGCCACACCGGCTTCCTGCTCACCGCCCGCCGCCTCGCCGACGGCGTCGAGCCGCCGCTGCGCCGCCGCCGCCCGGCCAAGGGCGCGTACGGCGAGGACTACGACAACGGGGGCTCGGAGCCGAGCCTCCAGGAGCGCGCCGCGGCCCGGGCCGCCGCCCGTGCCGTCGAGACCGAGCAGCCCGACCTGGGCTGACCGGGAGCGCTTCCCAGGGGTGGTACGAGCCTGCTCGTGCCACCCCTCGGCATTCCGGCCGCCGGCGTGTGGGACGATGCTCGCGCACGCAGACCAGCTCCTGGGAGCACTGGAGGGGACGCCTGGTGGAGACCGCGGTCGGGACGACGGCTGGACAGCAGACACCGCGGGGCCGCACCGGGCCCGGACACGCGCGTACCGCCCCGTGGCACTGGGCCCTGGCCCTGGCCGGCTGCGGCGCGGTGGTGGCCGCGGCCCTCGCCGCCGGCCCCGCCACCGGCACCCCGGTGCCCGTCCACGGCACTCCCAAGGCCCTCGGGGCGAGCGCCGCCCCGGACCCGGCCAAGGCCCAACTTCCGCTCGACTGCGGCCCGTTCCCGGTCGCGACGGCCATCAGCATGCCGGCCGACCTGGGCGACGGACGGCCCGGCACGGTCGTCGCCGCGCACTGCGCGGCCGAGAACGGCACCCCGCCGGACGCCGTCTACCTGCTCGGCTTCGGCCCCGGCGAGCGCCCGGTGGTGCTGGCCACGCTCCTCTCCGAGCGCGAGAACCTCACCCTCGGCCGGCTCGCGCTGCGCTCCGACGGCGCCATCACCGGTCACGCGCAGGGGTATTCGAGCGACGAGGTGCCGCGCTTCCGTCCCGACATCTCACTCGACCTCACCTGGATGCGCAAGGGCGGCGGCTGGGAACGTTCCCAGACCGCCGCCCCGGTCAGCCAGACCTGAGGGGAGGACGCGTCAGTCCGCGTCCGGCCCGTACACCTCGACCCGGTCGGTGACCCGGCGCACGTGGATGCAGTCGCCGGGGCACTCCTTCGCCGAGTCCACCACGTCCTGAAGGATCGTCAGCGGCACCGGGGCGGTCTGCCCGGGCTGCTGGCGCAGCTCGTCGTCCGGCCCCTTCACGTAGGCGAGGCCGTCGATGTCCAGCTCGAAGACCTCGGGTGCGTACTGCACGCAGATGCCGTCGCCGGTGCACAGATCCTGGTCGATCCACACCTCCAGCTGTTCGGCCGCTGCGGCCGTCTGCTCGGTTACCGACATGGTCCCCTGCCGTTTCTGTCCCGGGTCGCCCTTTTCCGGGGGCAATCCCGCCATTCGTACAACGATCGGACCCAGGCGCCCGGTCGCGATCGGATATCACTTCGCTCGACGATACATCTGGCCCGCTTTGGGTGGTGAGCGGTGGGTATCCCCTTAGCAGAGGGGAAGCACGCTGGGGCGAAGATCGGACACGCCCGTTCCATCTTTCTTGATCTAGGGGTTTACGGACCCCTGGTCCCAGGTAGGGTCTGGAAGCGTCCAGCTCCCCGGAGGAGGTGAGGACCGTGGCAGCCCACGATGACGACTACAACCGCAGCACCGGCAGGCCCGCTCGTGGTTCCGACGAGGCCGCTCAGGTCTCGTTCCTTGAGCAGGAAATCGCTGTGCTGCGCCGCAAGCTCGCCGACTCGCCGCGCAATTCGAGGATCCTCGAAGAGCGGATCGTCGAGCTCCAGACCAACCTGGCCGGAGTGTCCGCCCAGAACGAACGGCTCGCCTCCACCCTGCGAGAGGCCCGCGACCAGATCGTGGCCCTCAAGGAGGAAGTGGACCGGCTGGCACAGCCCCCGGCCGGGTTCGGCACCTTCCTCGAGGCCAACGAGGACGGCACCGCCGACATCTTCACCGGGGGGCGCAAGCTCCGCGTGAACGTCAGCCCCAACGTCGCCCTCGACGAACTGCGGCGCGGCCAGGAAGTGATGCTCAACGAGGCCCTCAACATCGTGGACGCGATGGCCTTCGAGCGCATCGGCGAGATCGTCACCCTCAAGGAGATCCTCGAGGACGGCGAACGCGCCCTGGTCGTCGGCCACACCGACGAGGAGCGGGTGGTGCGCCTCGCCGAACCGCTGCGCGAGCTCACCATCCGGGCGGGGGACGCCCTGCTGCTGGAGCCCCGCTCCGGCTACGTGTACGAGGTCGTGCCGAAGTCCGAGGTCGAGGAGCTGGTCCTCGAGGAGGTCCCGGACATCGACTACCGCCAGATCGGCGGACTGAGCAACCAGATCGAGCTGATCCGGGACGCGGTCGAACTGCCCTACCTGCACGCCGACCTCTTCAAGGAGTACGAGCTGCGCCCGCCCAAGGGCGTGCTGCTCTACGGTCCGCCCGGCTGCGGCAAGACGCTGATCGCCAAGGCGGTCGCCAACTCGCTGGCCAAGAAGGTCGCCGAGGTCACCGGACGCCCCCAGGGGAAGAGCTACTTCCTCAACATCAAGGGCCCCGAACTGCTCAACAAGTACGTGGGCGAGACCGAACGGCAGATCCGCCTGGTCTTCCAGCGGGCCCGGGAGAAGGCGAGCGAGGGCACGCCCGTCATCGTCTTCTTCGACGAGATGGAGTCGCTGTTCCGCACCCGCGGTTCCGGCGTCAGCTCGGACGTGGAGAACACCATCGTCCCGCAGCTGCTCGCCGAGATCGACGGTGTGGAGGGCCTGGAGAACGTCATCGTCATCGGCGCCTCGAACCGCGAGGACATGATCGACCCGGCGATCCTGCGGCCCGGCCGCCTGGACGTCAAGATCAAGATCGAGCGCCCGGACGCCGAGGCCGCGAAGGACATCTTCTCCAAGTACCTCAAGGAGTCGCTGCCGTTCCACCCGGACGACCTCAAGGAGCACGACGGCTCCCTGGGCACCACGGTGGCCGCGATGATCCAGTCGGTCGTGGAGCGGATGTACTCCGAGACCGAGGAGAACCGCTTCCTGGAGGTCACCTACGCCAACGGTGACAAGGAGGTCCTGTACTTCAAGGACTTCAACTCCGGCGCCATGATCCAGAACATCGTCGACCGCGCGAAGAAGATGGCCATCAAGGACTTCCTCGACCACGGTCAGCGCGGTCTGCGCGTCTCCCACCTGCTCGCCGCCTGCGTGGACGAGTTCAAGGAGAACGAGGACCTGCCGAACACCACCAACCCGGACGACTGGGCCCGCATCTCCGGCAAGAAGGGCGAGCGGATCGTCTTCATCCGCACGCTGGTCACCGGCAAGCAGGGCGCCGAGTCCGGCCGCTCGATCGACACTGTCGCCAACACGGGGCAGTACCTGTAGGCACGCGGTGAGACCGGGCCGCCCGGCGGTCCCCGGAACAGCACGCACCCCGTCCGGCTGTGGCGCCTCGCGGCCCCGCAGCCGGACGGCGCGTCTCGGGGTCCGCCCGTCGGCGCCGGGTTCTAGGCTCGACCCACCGATCGCGGGCAGAACGCCGGCGCCGGTGTTGTTCAGCGGTACGTCGGCGTGCTCCGCCCGTGGGGGGCGGCGCACCGGACAAGGAGGGCCGCATGACCGTACGGCGCGTGATGGGCATCGAGACCGAGTACGGGATCTCCGTGCCCGGGCACCCCAACGCCAACGCCATGCTCACCTCGTCCCAGATCGTCAACGCGTACGCGGCGGCGATGCACCGGGCGCGGCGGGCCCGCTGGGACTTCGAGGAGGAGAACCCGCTGCGTGACGCCCGGGGCTTCGACCTGGCGCGCGAGGTGGCGGACGCCAGCCAGCTGACCGACGAGGACATCGGCCTGGCCAACGTCATCCTCACCAACGGGGCCCGGTTCTACGTGGACCACGCGCACCCCGAGTACAGCTCGCCAGAGGTCACCAACCCGCGCGACGCAGTGCTCTGGGACAAGGCCGGCGAGCGGATCATGGCCGCCGCCGCGCAGCGCGCGCTGGAACTGCCCAACGGGCAGAACATCCACCTGTACAAGAACAACACCGACAACAAGGGCGCCTCCTACGGCACCCACGAGAACTACCTGATGAAGCGGGCGACGCCGTTCGCCGACATCGTCCGCCACCTCACCCCGTTCTTCGTCTCCCGCCAGGTGGTCACCGGCGCCGGCCGGGTCGGCATCGGCCAGGACGGCTCGACGCACGGCTTCCAGATCAGCCAGCGGGCCGACTACTTCGAGGTCGAGGTCGGCCTGGAGACCACGCTCAAGCGCCCGATCATCAACACCCGGGACGAACCGCACGCCGACGCGGAGAAGTACCGCCGGCTGCACGTGATCATCGGGGACGCCAACCTCTCCGAGATCTCCACCTACCTCAAGCTGGGCACCACCTCACTGGTCCTGTCGATGATCGAGGACTCCTTCATCGCCTCCGACCTCGCCGTCGACCAGCCGGTGCGCACCCTGCACCGGGTCTCCCACGACCCCACGCTCAAACACCTGATCACCCTGCGCAACGGGCGCAAACTCACCGCCGTCCAGCTCCAGCTGGAGTACTTCGAGCTGGCCCGCAAGTACGTCGAGGACCGCTTCGGCACCGACGCGGACGAGCAGACACTGGACGTGCTGGCCCGCTGGGAGGACGTCCTCGGCCGGCTGGAGCGCGATCCGATGTCGCTCTCCCGGCAACTGGACTGGATCGCCAAGCGGGAGATCCTGGAGGGCTACCGCAGCCGGGACGCCCTCGGGTGGGAGAACCCCCGGCTGCACCTGGTCGACCTCCAGTACAGCGACGTACGGCCCGACAAGGGCCTCTACAACCGGCTGGTGGCCCGCGGCCGGTTCGAGCGGCTGGTGACCGAGGCGGAGGTCGAGCGGGCCGTCTCCAAGCCCCCGGAGGACACCCGGGCGTACTTCCGCGGGCGCTGCCTGGAGCAGTACGCCGACCACGTCGCCGCGGCCTCCTGGGACTCGGTGATCTTCGACCTGCCGGGCCGGGACTCGTTGCAGCGGGTGCCCACGCTGGAGCCGCTGCGGGGCACCCGCAACCACGTCAAGGAGCTGCTGGACCGCTGTCGCACCGCGGAGGACCTGCTGCGGGTCCTCTCCGGCGGGTAACTTTTCGATCACCATGGGTGAACGTCCGCCGAATGGGAATCATCCGGGGTGGCAGCGGGTGTTGGACAGGAAGCGCCACCGGCAAACCGGGAGCGGCAGTCGCACCTTGTGTATAGGGTCGGTGCAGCAAGCAACGACCAAACCGTGCCAGAAGAATCGAGCGGGGTGAGGGAAATGGCGAGCAAGGACACCGGCGGCGGCCAGCAGCGGGCGAACCGCTCCTCCGAGGAGGTCGAGGAGCAGGCCGCGGAAACCCAGAATTCCGACGACCTCAAGGAACGCCAGGAAAAGCTGAGCGACGACGTCGACGCGGTGCTGGACGAAATCGACGAGGTCCTCGAGTCGAATGCGGAAGATTTCGTCCGCGGATTCGTGCAGAAGGGCGGGCAATAGCCCACCCCTGGTATTCGGGAATTCACGGTCGTGACCGTCGAGGGCGGTCGGGCGGCGAGGGCCGCCCGGCCGTCCGGCACCGGCCCCCTGCGCGCGTGGACAGTGATCGCCGGGCGGGTAGGGTGCGGGCAACGCGAGCTTCAAGCTACCTGGAAGGAATCGTGTGGAAGCCAACACTCGTGGCACCGGGCGTCTACCGGCTGCCTTCCTGACCCCGGGGTCCTCCTCCTTCGTGGACTTCCTCGCCGAGCACCGGCCGGAGCTGATCCCCGGCCACCGCGGGCTCCCGGCGGGGGCCGTGATCGAGGCCCCGCACGGGACCACCATCGTGGCCGCGGTGTTCGACGGCGGCGTGGTGATCGCCGGTGACCGTCGGGCGACGATGGGCAACGTGATCGCCCAGCGCGACATGGAGAAGGTGTTCCCGGCCGACGAGTACAGCGCGGTCGGCATCGCCGGCACCGCCGGCCTCGCCATCGAGATGGTCCGGCTGTTCCAACTGGAGCTGGAGCACTACGAGAAGATCGAGGGCGCGGTGCTCTCGCTGGAGGGCAAGGCCAACCGGCTCACCGCGATGATCCGGGGCAACCTGGGCATGGCGATGCAGGGCCTGGCGGTCGTCCCGCTGTTCGCCGGCTACGACCTGGACCTCGGCCGCGGCCGGATCTTCAACTACGACGTCACCGGCGGGCGTTCCGAGGAGCGCGGCTTCGCCGCCACCGGCTCGGGCTCGGTCTTCGCCCGCGGCTCGATGAAGAAGCTCTACCGCGACGGCCTGACGGCCGACCAGGCCGCCACGCTGGTCGTCCAGGCGCTGTACGACGCGGCCGACGACGACTCGGCCACCGGCGGCCCCGACCTCGCCCGCAAGATCTTCCCGATCGTCTCGCTGATCACCGAGGACGGCTTCCGCCGGCTCACCGACGCGGAGGTCACCGAGATCGCGGTGGCGATCACCGACGAGCGCCGCTCGTACCCCAACGGCCCGCAGGCCCCGCTGCTCTAGCCATCACCTCTCAGGAAAGGGACGACCGCCGGTGTCGACACCGTTCTACGTCTCGCCCCAGCAGGCCATGGCGGACCGCGCGGAGTACGCCCGCAAGGGCATCGCGCGCGGCCGCAGCGTGGTCGTGCTCACCTACGCCGACGGCATCGTCTTCGTCGCGGAGAACACCTCCAGAGCGCTTCACAAGGTCTCCGAGATCTACGACAAGATCGCCTTCGCGGCGGTCGGCCGCTACAACGAGTTCGAGAACCTGCGCATCGGCGGCGTCCGCTACGCCGACCTGCGCGGCTACTCCTACGACCGGGCCGACGTCACCGCCCGGGGCCTGGCCAACGTCTACGCCCAGACGCTCGGCACCATCTTCTCCTCGGTCGGCGAGAAGCCCTACGAGGTCGAGCTGATCGTGGCCGAGGTCGGCCGCACCGCGGACGAGGACCAGATCTACCGCCTCACCCCGGACGGCTCGATCGTCGACGAGAAGAACTACGTCGTGGTCGGCGGCAACGCCGACTCGATCGGCAACTACCTGGGCCAGCGCCACCGGGCCGGGATGAGCCTCACCGAGGTGGTCCGGGCCGCCGTGGACTCGCTCGCCCGCGACCCCAACGGCGGCAGCCCGCGCGCCCTCACCCCGGAGCAGCTGGAGGTGGCCGTCCTCGACCGCCAGCGGTTCCAGCAGCGCAAGTTCAAGCGCATCCTGGGCAACCAGCTCGCCCGGCTGCTCGACGGCGACCAGTCCGCCGAGTCGGACGACGAGGACAACCCGGCGGACACCGCGCCGGAGTAGCAGTGCCTGCGGAGTCCCGTACGGCGGCCGGACGGAGGCCGTACGGGACTCCGGTGCCCCTGCGGCGGCCCAGTCGTCGTGGAGGCGGTTTCGGACAGCTCCGACACAGAATGGAGTGCTCATGGACCGCCGGATTTTCGGGCTGGAGAACGAGTACGGCGTGACCTGCACGTTCCGCGGGCAGCGCAGGCTGTCGCCGGACGAGGTGGCGCGGTACTTGTTCCGCCGGGTCGTCTCCTGGGGCCGCAGCAGCAACGTCTTCCTGCGCAACGGCGCCCGGCTGTACCTCGACGTCGGCTCCCACCCCGAGTACGCCACCCCCGAGTGCGACGACGTGATCGAGCTGGTGACGCACGACAAGGCGGGCGAGCGGATCCTCGAAGGGCTCCTGGTCGACGCCGAGCGGCGGCTGCACGAGGAGGGCATCGCGGGGGACGTCTACCTGTTCAAGAACAACACCGACTCGGCCGGCAACTCCTACGGCTGCCACGAGAACTACCTGGTGGCCCGGCACGGCGAGTTCTCCCGGCTGGCCGACGTGCTGATCCCCTTCCTGGTGACCCGCCAGCTGATCTGCGGCGCCGGCAAGGTGCTGCAGACCCCGCGCGGCGCGGTCTACTGCGTCAGCCAGCGCGCCGAGCACATCTGGGAGGGCGTCAGCTCCGCCACCACCCGCTCCCGCCCGATCATCAACACCCGCGACGAGCCGCACGCGGACGCCGAGCGCTACCGCCGGCTGCACGTGATCGTCGGCGACTCCAACATGTCGGAGACCACGACGCTGCTCAAGGTCGGCGCCACCGACCTGGTGCTGCGGCTGATCGAGGCCGGCGTGGTGATGCGCGACCTCACCCTGGAGAACCCGATCCGGGCGATCCGCGAGGTCAGCCACGACCTCACCGGCACCCACCAGGTGCGGCTCGCCAACGGGCGCGAGGCCAGTGCGCTGGACATCCAGGAGGAGTACTACACCAAGGCGCTGGAGTTCGCCGACCGCAAGGGCATCAACACCGGCACCATCGGCCGGGTGCTCGAACTGTGGGGCCGGACCCTGGAGGCCGTCCGCACCGAGAACCTGGACCAGGTGGCCACCGAGATCGACTGGATCATGAAGTACAAGCTCATCGAGCGCTACCGCGAGAAGCACCAGATGAGCATGTCCAACCCGCGGGTGGCCCAGATCGACCTGGCGTACCACGACATCCACCGCCGGCGCGGCCTGTTCTACCTGCTCCAGGGCAAGGGCCAGGCGAAGCGGGTGACCACCGACCTCAAGACCTTCGAGGCCAAGTCCATCCCGCCGCAGACCACCCGGGCCCGGCTGCGCGGGGACTTCATCCGCCGGGCGCAGGAGCAGCGCCGGGACTTCACGGTGGACTGGGTGCACCTGAAGCTGAACGACCAGGCGCAGCGCACGGTGCTCTGCAAGGACCCGTTCCGCTCGGTGGACGAGCGGGTGGAGAAGCTGATCGCCGGGATGTGAGCCCCGCGGGGGATCCCAGGTTTGTGATCAAGGCGGTGTCCGGCCCCGGTGGTGTCTACCGGGGCCGGACACCGTCCGGGCATACGCTGTCCGTCGAAGTCAGGAGAGCCGACCTCGATCGACAGTTAGGACCACCGTGCGCCGCACCGCCGGTTTGCTACTCACCCTGCCCCTGCTGCTGGCGGTCGCCTGCAGCAGTTCGCCCAAGGCGGCCGGCCCGGCGACTCCGTCCGCGGCGAGCGCGCCTCCGACGGTGCCCGCGCCGGTCGGCGAGGCGTCGCCGATGCCCACGCTCTCGGGGGGCGGTTTCGGCAGCAAGGCCACCATCACCCTCCCGGAGGGCCAGCCCGGCGGCCAGTTCGTGGTGAACACCGTCAGCGAGGGCGAGCGGTCGACGGTCAACAAGGGCGACTGGGTGACGGTCAACTACACGGCGAAGGACTGGACCACCGGCAAGGACCTGCCCAGCTCGTACGACCCGAGCGGGAAGCCGCAGCTCTACCAGGCCGGCAGCGGACAGCTCGTGCCGGCGCTGGACCAGAGCGTGATCGGCAAGAAGGTCGGCAGCCGGCTGCTGGTGGTCGCCCCGCCGGCGGCGGCCTTCGGCGAGCAGGGCAGCACCCAGCTCGGCGTCAACAAGGGCGACACCGTGGTGTTCGTCCTGGACATCATGGAGAGCCTGCCGCAGGACTCCACGCTGACCGGCGCCATGACCCCGCCGCCGGCGACGATGCCGCAGGTCAAGGACAACGGCAAGGCCCCGGTGACGATCACCGTGCCGGCCGGGCAGGCCGCGCCCACCGACCTGGAGCAGGCGGTGCTGATCAAGGGCGAGGGCAAGCAGGTCAAGAGCGGGCAGACCCTGGTGGTGCAGTACACCGGGGTGCTCTGGAACAACGGCCAGCAGTTCGACTCCTCCTGGACGCACGGGGGCGCGCAGGCGGTGCAGATCGGCACCGGCAGCGTGATCGAGGGCTGGGACAAGGCGCTGGTCGGCCAGACCGTCGGCAGCCGGATCCTGCTCGTGGTGCCGCCCGCGCTCGGGTACAAGGACCAGGCGCAGGGCTCGGTGCCGCCCAACTCGACGCTGGTCTTCGTGATCGACGTTCTGGAAGCGGTTTAGGGAAGCGGTTTAGGGCGGACACGCTCTAGGAAGTCCCCTAGGGGATTCCGTACGCTTGGGCGGACGCTCGTACAACGAAGCGTCCGCCCTCATCCTGAGCTGTCATACTGCCCTCGCACTGTGGCAGGCGCCGCCCGGCGTCGAGGTCCGGGGCGGACGGTGCGACGGCAGACCGGCAGTCAGCACGCCGGTCGCAGACCTGGAAGACCTCGTGGCGAGATGGATGGGGAGTCATGACTGAGAAGACGCCGAGCCCGGGCGGGGCCGGCACCGCGGCGAACGACAGCTCTGCGGGTGACCCGGCCGCCTCGCGTCCCGGCGGCCCGCTCCCGGGGGACGGCGAGTCGATCGTCGTTCCGCCGTCGATCCTGAAGCAGCAGGCCGGCTGGGCGCAGCCCGGCGAGCAGCCGCGGGCCTCGGGCGGGACCAAGACGGACGACGCCCCGCAGATCTTCGCCTCCACCGTGCGTCGGGGCGACACCTCGGAGGCCGGGTACGACGAGAACCCGCCCGGGGTGGGCCGGCTGGGCGTGATCCTCGGCACGGTGCTGGCCGTGCTGCTGGCCGGCAGCGCCGTGACGCTGTACCTGGTGAACAAGGACGGCAAGTCGGACACCGCCGCCAAGCCGGACGCCGCCAAGAGCGCGCCGCCCACGCCGACCGCCGACCCGGTGCCGCCGATCAAGGACAGCGCCAAGGTGCTGCCCGCCGTCACCGGTGACTTCGGCAAGAAGGCCGAGATCCAGGTGCCGGGCGAGGCCTCCGACGGCTCCTTCGTGGTGAAGGTGCTGACCGAGGGCACCGGCCCCAAGGTGGACAAGAACTCCTGGACCTCGGTGGACTACACCGCCAAGGACTGGACCACCGGCAAGGACATCCCGAGCTCGTACGACAACAACGGCAAGCCGCAGATCTTCCAGGCCGGCACCGACGCGCTGATCCCGGCGCTGGACCAGGCCGTGGTCGGGAAGAAGGCCGGCAGCCGGATCCTCGTGGTGGCCCCGCCGGCCGCCGCGTTCGGCTCCCAGGGCAAGGCCGACATGTCGATCGGGGCGAAGGACGACCTGATCTTCGTGATCGACATCCGCAACGCCAACGCGCCCGACTCCGTGGTGAGCGGCACCGTCACGCCGCCGCCCGCGGACTTCCCGCAGGTGAAGGACAACGGCAAGAAGCCGGCCGAGATCACCCCGGTGGCCGGCGCGAAGGACCCGACCGAGCTGAAGTCGCACGTCCTGATCAAGGGCACCGGGCCGGCGGTGGAGAAGGGCGAGAAGGTCGTCGTCCAGTACACCGGCGCGCTGTTCAAGGACGGCAAGATGTTCGACTCCTCGCTCAGCAAGGGCCAGGCGTTCTCCTTCCCGGTCGGCGGTGGCCAGGTCATCCAGGGCTGGGACCAGGGGCTGGTGGGCCAGACCGTCGGCAGCCGGGTGGAGCTGGTGATCCCGGCCGCGCTGGCGTACGGCGACAAGGGCCAGGGCGACATCCCGCCCGGCGCGCCGCTGGTCTTCGTGGTGGACATCCTGGACGCCGGTCAGGGCTGATCCACTTTCGGGTGACAATGGTGTGCGTGTGACCTTCAGGTCCGGCCGCGTGGCCGGACCACCCCGGGCGGTGGGCGCCCGTACCGTGGTCCGGGAACGGACCGGGGTGCGGGCGCCCGCCGCTTGGTCGTGACTGCAATGCGAAACGTGAGAAGAGGGACTGTGAGCGTCAACCTCAACGAGAAGCCCGAGATCGACTTCCCGATCGGCGACGCCCCGGCGGACCTGCAGATCCGCGACATCGTCGTCGGTGACGGCGAGGAGGCCAAGTCGGGCCAGGTCGTCAAGGTCCGCTACGTCGGCGTGACCTTCGAGACCGGTGAGGAGTTCGACTCCAGCTGGAACCGGGGCACCGCCCCGTTCTCGTTCCCGCTGGGCGCCGGCCGCGTCATCAAGGGCTGGGACCGCGGTGTCGCGGGCATGAAGGTCGGCGGCCGCCGCGAGCTGACCATCCCGTCGCACCTGGCCTACGGCAACCAGTCGCCGACCCCGCTCATCCCGGCGGGCTCGACCCTGATCTTCGTGGTCGACCTGATCGGCGTCTGAGTCGTTCCAGAGCGTGGGCCGAACCCCGACCGGGGTTCGGCCCACGGTCGTCTCCGGAGGCGGCTTTTGCACTGCGTACCGCTACCGGTACGGTCGGTCCCGCCGGGTGACGACCGCCCGGCGGGCGCACCCCGCGCACGCGCGGCACACCGGAAGGGTCAGCGATGGCGATCGCCAAGGCAGAGCGGCTGATGAATCTCGCCCTGTGCCTGATGAACACCAGACGTCCGCTCTCCAAGAAGGAGCTGCGGGAATCCATCGAGGCGTACCGCGAGGCCTGGCAGAACAGCAGCGAGGACGCCTTCAACCGGATGTTCGAGCGGGACAAGGACGACCTGCGCGAACTCGGCCTGGTGATCGACGTCGACGAGAGCGCCCTGGACGGCGAACTCGGCTACCTGGCCCGCGCCGACCGCAACCGGCTGCCCGAGATCGCGCTGGACGCCGAGGAGGCGGCCGCGCTGACCCTGGCCGCCCGGGTCTGGCAGCAGGCCAAGATGTCCGGCGCGGCCAGCGGCGCGCTGCAGAAGCTGCGCGCCGCCGGGGTGCCGTTCGCCGAGCCCGAGGGCCGGACCGCCCTGGAGCCCCGCATTCCCGCCCGGGAGGCCGCGTTCGAGCCGCTGCTCACCGCCGCCCGGGACCGCCGCCCGGTCGGCTTCGAGTACCGCAAGGCCGGCGCCGCCGCCGGCGAGCTGCGCACCGTCGAGCCGTGGGCGCTGGAGTGCTGGCGCGGGCACTGGTACCTGGCCGGGTGGGACCGCGACCGCGGTGACGCCCGGGTGTTCCGGCTCAGCCGGATCACCGGCAAGGTCCGGGCCAGGACCGGAGCCTTCCTCGGCACCGTGCCCGAGCACGTCGACGTCCGTGCCACCGTCGCCAAGTTCGCGGGCGAGGGCGCCACCGCCACCGCCACCGTCCGGGTCCGCCGGGGAGCGGGCTTCCCGCTGCGCACCAAGGCGCTGAGCAGTGCGCGGGTGGACGACGGCTGGGACGAGCTGGAGATCCCGTACGGCAACGGGCTGGGTGCCGACCTCGCCGAGTTCGGGCCGGACGTGCTGGTGCTCGGGCCCGAGGAACTGCGGGCCGACGTGATCGACCGGCTGCGGGCCGTGGCCGGGCTGGACGTGGTGAACGGAAGCGGAGGGGTTCAGGCGTGAGCAACGCGATCGACCAGACGCGGCGGATGCTGTCGCTGGTCACCTACCTGCGCGAGCGCCCCGGCGCCGAGGTCGCCGAGGTGGCCCGCGCGTTCGGGATCTCCGAGCGCGAGCTGATCGGGGACCTCAACGTGCTGCCGATGTGCGGCACCAGCTTCCGCGGCGGCGACCTGCTCGACATCGACACCGACGGCGAGCGGATCTGGTGGCACAACGTCGACGACGTGGCGCAGCCGCTGCGCCTCGCCGCCGACGAGGCCACCGCGCTGCTGGTCGCCGCCCGTGCGGTGGCCGGGCTGCCCGGCCTGCGGGCCGGCGACCGGGAGGCGCTCACCCGGGCCGTCGTCAAGATCGAGAACGCGGCGGGCGAGAGCGCCGCCGGCAGCGCCCGGGTCGGCGTGACCTTCGAGGCCGAGGGTCACGTGTTCGCCGACATCGACCGCGCGCTCAGCGAGGGGCGCCGGCTGTGGCTGCGCTACTACTCGCACGGGCGCGGCGGGATGACCGAGCGCGAGGTCGACCCGATCCGGCTGCTCACCGAGGGCCACACCTACCTCGAGGCCTGGTGCCGCACCTCCGAGGACCACCGGATGTTCCGGCTGGACCGGGTCGCCGAGATCCGGGTGCTGGACGTCCCCGCCGACCCGCCGCGGCGCGAGCCGCGCGACCTGAGCGGCGGGCTGGTCAACCCGTCCGCGGACGACCCCGAGGTCGTCGTCGAGGTCTCCTCCGGCGGGCGCTGGGTGGCCGAGTACTACACCCACGACCGGGCCGAGGAACTGCCCGACGGCGGGCTGCGGATCACCCTGCGCAGCGCCGACCCCTCCCAGCTACGACCGCTGGCGCTGCGGCTGGGCCGGGACGGCCGGATCGTCTCGCCGCCCGGGCTCGCCGGGCAGGCCCGCGCGGCCGCCCTGGAAGCGCTGGCCGCGTACGGGGAGCAGACCGTCGCCGACGGGGAGGGGCGGGTCTGATCGGTGGAGCCCGGGACCAGATTCAAGGTGTACTGCTCCGAGTGCCGGGAGAAGGTCGAGCTCCCGGCGGACGAGTTCCGGCTGACCCTCGGTCGCACCCCGGCCCAGGCGCACTACAGCTTCGGCTGCCCGCTCTGCGGGGCGGCGGTGCGCAAGCCGGCCGGGGAGAAGATCGTCGCGGCGCTGGTCGGGGCCGGTGTCCGCACCATGCGGCTCGTCCCGGCCGAGGGGTAGCGGGCGCTCTCCCGCGGACCCGGCCGGGGGGCCGGGCCCGATAGGGTGGGGCGCATGTCCTGGATGCTCGTCGCCGCCGTCCTGCTCGCCACCGCGGGCCTGCTGGTCCTCGGGGTGCTCGCGATCCGGCTCTGGCTGGACGTGCGGGCGCTGGCCAAGGGCGTGGACGCGGCCGCGCGGGCGCTGGCCGAGGCGGCGGGAGAGCTGGCGGAGGCCGTACCGGGCCGGTAGTGCCGTCCGGTGGCGCCCTTCCGCCAGGGCCCGCCCGGTGAGACCGTCCGATGGTGCCCGTCCGGTGGCGCCTGTTCGGTAGCACAGGAGGGCCGTCGGTGGTACGGGGGCTGCTGCGGGGAGGCCGGGGCGGGTTACGCTCTCAGATGGCTCCTGCAGATGGCTCCTGAACTGCGAACCGGGGCCGCTGTCCTGTTCGGGCGGCCGTCGTCGTGGCGTCATCCGCAGCGGTTACCATCCGCGGCGGGGGGCCCGACGGGTCTCCATGAGTGAAGGTGGTCGCGCAATGCGCATCTCGATGACCGCGATCGTGGTGGTCGTGATTTTCGCCGTTCTGCTGTTCGGCGCCAAGCGGCTGCCCGACCTGGCTCGCTCGCTCGGGCAGTCGATGCGGATCCTGAAGAGCGAAACCAAGGCCATGCGCTCGGACGGTGCCGAGGAGGACGCCGCCGCGACGCCGCCTCCGGCGCCCCGGGTCGACGGCGGTTCGGCGACGACCGCGGCCAGGACCATCCAGGCGGCTCCGGGCGCCTCGGGCACCGCCCGCCCGGTGGCCGAGCCCGCCGCCGGGCCGTCCGCGGCCGACGGCGACCGCCCGCACTGAGCGCGGCGCACGTGACGAACGCGACCACGGAGGCCCGTCGACCGGCGGGCCTCGACGCACGAGTTGAGGACCGGGGTTGAGCAAGCTCTCCAAGGCGTCGAAGGCGTCCAAGGATCCTGAGGGGCGGATGGCCCTCACCGACCACCTGCGGGAACTGCGCAACCGCGTGGTCAAGTCGGTCCTGGCGATCGTGGTGATCACCATCGTGGCGGCGGTCTACCACCGGCAGATCGAGAACTTCCTGTTGGAGCCGCTGCCGCGCTGCACACCGGAGACCGCCGACCAGTTCAAGGGCAAGTGCGCCCAGGTCTCCAACATCGGTCTGACCGCCGGTTTCACCTGGATGCTCAAGGTGTCGCTGACGGCCGGCGTGGTCGCGACCGTGCCGATCTGGCTCTACCAGGTCTGGGCCTTCGTGGCGCCCGGTCTGCACCGGCACGAGAAGAAGTACGCCGTCATCTTCATGCTGTGCGGGGCGCCGCTCTTCCTGGCCGGTGTGGGCTGCGCCATCCTGGTGCTGCCGACCACCGTCGACGTGCTGATCTCGTTCACCCCGGACAAGACCACGCCGATCCTGCCGCCCGAGGACTACCTCGACATCGCCACCCGGATGGTGCTGGTCTTCGGCCTGGCCTTCGAGTTCCCGCTGCTGCTGGTCATGATGAACATGGTCGGCATGGTCAGCGGCAAGCGGCTGCTCGGCTGGTGGCGCGGCATGGTCATGGGCATCACGGTCTTCGCCGCCTTCGCCACCCCGAGCGCCGATCCGGTGAGCATGCTCACGCTGGCCGCGCCGATCTGGGCGTTCTACTTCCTCGCGGTGGGCATCGCGATCTTCAACGACAGGCGCAAGGAGCGCCGCAACCCCGACGCCGGGCTGAGCGACGAGGAGGCCTCGGAGCTGGACCTCTCGGTGCAGCCGGTGGCCGGTACGGAGATGGTCCAGGCCTCGGCCGCGCCGACGGCGGGCGCCCCGGTGCCGGCCGCCCGTCACGAGCAGATCGACGACATCACCTGAGCCGGTAGCGCATCCTGAGGCCCCGGCCCGCCGCCCGACGCGGTGGGCCGGGGCCTTTGCGCTGCTCCGGCCCGGTTTCGGGATTCGGCGGGTGGTCTTGGCATGGTTGATGGCATGTGACATATTACTGACGTGCTCAAGACCCAGAGACCTCCCCTGGATGTCGTCGTGGTCGGCGCCGGCGTGGTCGGCGCCGCCTGCGCCTACTACGCGGCCCGCGCCGGGCTCACCGTCGCCGTCGTCGACCGCGGGCCCGTGGCCGGCGGCACCACCGGCGCCGGCGAGGGCAACCTGCTGGTCTCCGACAAGGAGCCCGGGCCCGAACTCGACCTCGCCCTGCTCAGCACCCGGCTCTGGCACGACCTCGCCGAACACCTCGGCGCGGCCGTCGAGTACGAGCCCAAGGGCGGCGTGGTGATCGCCTCCACCCCGGCCGGGCAGGACGCCCTGCGGGCCTTCGCCGTCGGCCAGGCCGCCGCCGGCGTCACCGCCGAGGAGGTCGCCGCCGAGCGGCTGCACGAGCTGGAGCCGCACCTCGCCCCCGGCCTCGCCGGCGGCTTCCACTACCCGCAGGACGCCCAGGTCCAGCCCGCCCTCGCCGCCGCCCACCTGCTGCGCGAGGCCCGCCGGATGGGCGCCGAGCTGATCACCGGGGAGACGGTGACCGCCGTGCACCGGGGGCCGGACGGCGCCGTGCGCGGGGTGCGGACCGACCGCCGCCGACTCGACGCCCCCGCCGTCGTCAACGCGACCGGCACCTGGGGCGGCGAACTGGCCCGGCTGGCCGGGGTGCACCTGCCGGTGATGCCCCGCCGCGGCTTCGTCCTGGTCACCGAGCCGCTGCCGCGGATCGTCCGGCACAAGGTCTACGCCGCCGACTACGTCGCCGACGTCGCCAGCGGCTCGGCCGGGCTCCAGACCTCCGCCGTGGTCGAGGGCACCCCCGGCGGGCCCGTGCTGATCGGCGCCAGCCGCGAACGGGTCGGCTTCGACCGCACCCTCTCCCAGGAGGTGCTGAGGCGGCTCGCCGCCCAGGCCGCGGCGCTCTTCCCGGTGCTCGCGGACGTCACCGTGATGCGCACCTACCGGGGTTTCCGCCCGTACCTGCCGGACCACCTGCCGGCCATCGGCGAGGACCCCAGGGCGCCCGGGCTCTACCACGCCTGCGGGCACGAGGGAGCCGGCATCGGGCTGGCCCCGGCGACCGGCCTGCTGATCAGCGAGCAACTGACCGGCAAGCAGCCGGAACTGGACCTCGCACCGTTCCGCCCGGACCGCTTCCCGGCGGACGCCGGGGGCTGAGCCGCGGCTCCTCGACCGCCGCTGCCCGCCTACCGACTGCCCTCGCTCTGTCGATCGCCCCCGCCGTGCCGATCGCCCTCGTTCGTCGACCAACCCCGGAACGGAGAAGCCGCCGATGCGCCGCACCCCCGCCGACCTGGTCCGGGCCGAACCCGGCCCCGCCCACTACATCGAGTTCGACGGCCGACCCGTCCCGGCCCTGCCCGGACAGTCGATCGCCGCCGCGCTCTGGGCCGACGGCGTGCTCTCCTGGCGCACCACCCGGGTCGGCGGCCGCCCGCGCGGGGTGTTCTGCGGCATCGGCGCCTGCTTCGACTGCCTGGCCACCGTCGACGGCCGCCCCAACCAGCGCACCTGCCTGCTCCCCGCCGACCCCGGCACCACCGTCACCACCCAGGAGGGCCACGGCCGTGCCGACCTCGCCGTCTGACCGGGCCGCCGCCGAAGCGGCCCGACGCCCCGACCTCGCGGTGATCGGCGCCGGCCCGGCCGGGCTCGCGGCCGCCGTGACCGCCGCCGACCTCGGGCTGCGCTGCGTCCTGTTGGACGCCGGCCGCAGCACCGGCGGGCAGTACTACCGGCACCCCGCGCCCGGCCTCGGCGCCGCCCGCCCGGACCGGCTCCACCACGGCTGGTCCGTCTACACCGGACTGGCCGACCGGCTCGCCGCGCACGAGCGGGCCGGGCGGGTCCGCTTCCTCGGCGGCCACCAGGTGTGGGCGCTGGAGCGGACCGGCGACGGCTTCGCCGTGCACGTCACGCGCGGACCGGAGGCCACCGACCGGGCCACCGTTCCGGCCGCGGCCGTGCTGCTCGCCACCGGCGCGTACGAGCGCCAACTGCCGTTCCCCGGCTGGACCCTGCCCGGAGTGGTCACCGCGGGCGGCGCCCAGGCGATGCTCAAGGCCGGGCTGGTGCTGCCCGGGCGGCGGATCGTGGTGGCCGGCAGCGGGCCGTTGCTGCTCGCGGCGGCGTCCTCGCTGGTCACCGCCGGGGCCGAGGTGCCGGCGGTCGTCGAGGCCACCGACTACCTCGGCTACGCCCGGCGCCCCGGCGCCCTGGCGGCCGTCCCCGCCAAGCTCGTCGAGGGCGCCGGCCACGGGAGCACGCTGCTGCGGCACGGCGTGCGGCTGCGCCCGCGCAGTGCCGTCGTCGAGGCGCACGGGACCGAGCGGGTCACCGCCGTCACGGTGGCCCGGCTGGACGCCGACTGGCGGCCGGTGCCCGGCACCGAACGCCGGATCGCCTGCGACGCCGTCGCCGTGGGCCACGGGCTGCTGCCGCAGATCGACCTGGCCACCGAACTGGGCGCGGCCACCAGGACCGCCCCGGACGGCGCCGTCGGGCTCCGGGTCGACGCCCGGCTGCGCACCACCGTGCCCGGCCTCTGGTCGGCCGGGGAGACCAACGGCGTCGGCGGCGCGGACCTCGCGATCGTGGAAGGCGAACTGGCCGCGCACGCCGTGGCCGACCGGGTACCGAAGCCCGCACTGCTGCGCCGCCGGGCCCGGCTGCGGAACTTCGCCGACCTGATGGCCGCGGCGCACCGGCCCGGCCCCGGCTGGACCGGCTGGCTGCGCCCGGACACCGACGTCTGCCGGTGCGAGGAGGTGCCGGTCTCGGCGATCCGGGAGGCCGTGGACGAGCTGGGCGCGGGCGATCCGCGCACCGTCAAGCTGCTCACCCGGGCCGGGATGGGCTGGTGCCAGGGTCGGATGTGCGGTCCGGCGGTGGCCTGCCTGGCCGGCTCGGGTGAGCCGGGGCCGGACCGGCGGCCGCTGGCCTGCCCGGTGCCGCTGTCCCAGCTGGCGGCCGGGCCGTCCGGGTCGTCAGGGCCGTCCGGGCGGTCCGGGCCGACCGGCGAGGATGCCGACACGGCCTGAGGCCCGTCGAACACGCGGGCCGGGGACTCTTGTCTCCGGCCCGTCTCCTCTAATAAAATGTCACACCTCACCAAGGAGCTCACCGTGTCCAACACCCCCCACGACACCGCCCGGCCCTGGCGCGGCATCATGGTCGCCACCACGATCCCGCTGCGCCCGGACCTCTCCGTCGACTACGACGCGTACGCCGAGCACGTCCGCTGGCTGATCGAGTCCGGCTGTGACGGCGTCGTCCCCAACGGCTCGCTGGGCGAGTACCAGACGCTCACCGCCGAGGAGCGCGCCCGCGTCGTCGAGGTGGCCGTCGAGGCGGCCGGCGACGGCTCCCGGGTGATGCCCGGCGTGGCCGCCTACGGCAGCGCCGAGTCCCGCCGCTGGGCCGAGCAGGCCGCCGAGGCCGGCGCCGGCTCCGTGCTCCTGCTGCCGCCGAACGCCTTCCGGGCCGACCACGCGTCCGTCCGGGCGCACTACGCCGACGTCGCCAAGGCCGGACTGCCCGTCGTCGCGTACAACAACCCGATCGACACCAAGGTCGACCTCGTCCCCGCGCTGCTCGCCCAACTGCACGGCGAGGGCTCGATCGTCGCGGTCAAGGAGTTCAGCGGCGACGTCCGCCGGGCCTACGAGATCGCCGAACTGGCCCCCGGGCTGGACCTGCTGATCGGCGCCGACGACGTGCTGCTGGAGCTGGCGCTGGCCGGCGCGGTCGGCTGGATCGCCGGCTACCCGAACGCCCTGCCGGAGGCCAGCGTCGCGCTGTACCGGGCCGCCGTGGCGCACGAGCTGGACACCGCGCTGCCGCTATACAAGTCGTTGCACTCGCTGCTGCGCTGGGACTCCAAGACCGAGTTCGTCCAGGCCATCAAGCTGTCCATGGACATCGCCGGGCGCCCGGGCGGCCCCGTCCGCCCGCCGCGCCAGCCGCTGACCCCGGACATCGAGGCGGCCGTCCGCGCGGCCACCGAGAAGGCGCTGGCCGAGGGCCTGGCATAACCGGGAGACCTCGCCGCCAGGCCGGCTGAGGGGGCAGCCGGCCCGGCCCCACCCCACCCGATCCCACCCGATCCCGCGTACGGTCAGCTCCTCCGTACGCCCACTCCGACGGGAGTCGTCAGAGCCATGCGCAGCCGTCACGTGTTCCACGCCGTCGACTCGCACACCGAGGGCATGCCGACCCGGGTCATCACCGGCGGCTTCGGCGTCATCCCCGGCGCCACCATGGCCGAGCGCCGGGTGCACTTCCAGCAGCACCTGGACCACTTCCGCACCCTGCTGATGTACGAGCCGCGCGGCCACGCGGCGATGAGCGGTGCCATCCTCCAGCCGCCGACCCGGCCGGACGCCGACTTCGGCGTGCTCTACATCGAGGTCTCCGGCCTGCTGCCGATGTGCGGCCACGGCACCATCGGCGTCGCCACCGTGCTGGTCGAGACCGGCATGGTGCCGGTGGTCGAACCGGTCACCACGGTGCGGCTGGACACGCCCGCCGGGCTGGTGATCGCCGAGGTGCGGGTCGAGGACGGCGCCGCCACCGCCGTGACCATCCGCAACGTGCCGTCCTACTCGGCCGCCCTGGACGCCAAGATCGAGGTGCCCGGGTACGGCACGATCGGCTACGACCTGGCGTACGGCGGCAACTTCTACGCCGTCCTGCCGCTCGCCGAGTTCGGGCTGCCCTTCGAGCGCGAGCGCAAGCAGGACATCCTGGAGGCCGGACTGGCCCTGATGGCCGCCATCAACGCGAGCCCCGACCGCCCGGTGCACCCGGAGGACCCGTCCATCCACGGCTGCCACCACGTCCAGCTGCTCGCCCCCGGCTCCAACGCCGAGCACTCCCGGCACGCGATGGCCATCCACCCCGGCTGGTTCGACCGCTCGCCCTGCGGCACCGGCACCTCGGCCCGGATGGCGCAGCTGCACGCGCGCGGCGAACTGCCGCTGGGGCGCGACTTCCGCAACGACTCCTTCATCGGGACGACCTTCATCGGGCGCCTGGTCGAGGAGACCGAGGTGGCCGGGCGGCCCGCCGTGGTGCCCACCGTCACCGGGCGGGCCTGGGTCACCGGCACCGCCCAGTACTTCCTCGACCCGCGTGACCCGTTCCCGGCCGGGTTCCTGCTGTAGAGCGGTTCGAAGCTGTTTTGAAAGAGGAGCCGGCCTCGCGGGAGGGGCCCGCTCAGACGTCCGCTGAACCACCTTCGAAGGGCTGCTGGTCGTGACCATCACCTCGTACAACCCCGCCGACCCCGCGGACCTCGTCGTCGCCGTCGAGGAACCCGGCGCCGAAGCCGTCCGGGCCGCCGTCGCCCGGGCCCGGGCCGCCCAGCCCGGCTGGCTCGCGGCCGGCGCGGGCGCCCGGTCCGCGGTGCTCGGCCGGGTCGCCGAAGCGGTCGAGGCGCACGCGGACGAACTGGCCGGGCTGATCGTGCGCGAGGTCGGCAAGCCGCTCGCCGAGGCGCGCGGCGAAGTCGCCCGCACCGCGGCGATCTGGCGCTACTACGCGCAGGCGCCGTTCGCGCCGTCCGGGGCGGTGCACGAGACCGCCGCCGGGCCCGGGCTGCTGCTCACCCGGCGCCGCCCGTACGGCGTCGCCGGGCTGATCGCGCCGTGGAACTTCCCGCTGGCGATCCCCACCTGGAAGGCCGCGCCGGCGCTGGCGGTCGGCAACACCGCGGTGCTCAAGCCGGCGCCCGAGGCGACCGCCTGCGCGCTGCGGCTGGCCGAACTGGCCGCCGGGGCCGGGCTGCCCCAGGACGTGTTCACCGTGCTGCCGGGCGGCGCCGAGGAGGGCGCGGCGCTGGTCGACACGGCCGACGTGATCTCCTTCACCGGCTCGACCGGCGTCGGCCGGGCCGTGGTGCGGGCCGCCACCGAGCGCGGCGTCCCGGTGCAGGCCGAACTCGGCGGGCTGAACGCCGCGCTGGTGCTGCCGGACGCCGACCTCGCGCAGGCCGCCGCCCACCTCGCCGCCGCCATCGCCGGGTACGCGGGGCAGAAGTGCACCGCCACCAGCCGGGTGATCGCGGTCGGCGCCGCGTACGAGCCGCTGCGCGACGCCCTGGTCAAGGCGCTGGAACTGGTCGACGACGCGGCCTGCGGGCCGGTCATCAACGCCGCCGCCCGGGACCGGCTGACGGCCGCCGTCGACTCGGCCGTCGCCGCCGGGGCCACCCTGCTCACCGGCGGCCGGGCGCCCGAGCGGGACGGCTGGTACCTCGAACCCGCCCTGCTCACCGACGTGCCGGCCGAACACCCGCTGGCCCGCGAGGAGTTCTTCGGCCCGATCGCGCTGCTGCACGCCGCAGCCGACCTCGACGAGGCGATCGCGCTCGCCAACGACACCCCGCACAGCCTCTCCACCTCCGTGCACACCCGCAGCCTGGACGTGGCGCTCGCCGCCGCCGACCGGCTGGACGCGGGCATGATCCGGGTCAACGCGCCGTCCAGCGGCGTCGACTTCCACCTGCCGTTCGGCGGCGCCAAGGGCGCCGCCCACGGCGAGCGCGAACAGGGCCAGGCGGCGCTGGACTTCTACACCGTCAGCCGCACCGTCAGCCTGCTGCCGGGCGGGGGCGCGTGATGCTCGTCCGCACCGTCGACTACCACGCGGCCGGTGAGCCGTTCCGGATCGTGCTGGACGGCGTGCCCGCGATCCCCGGCGACAGCGTCGCCGAACGGCGGGCCATCGCACTCGGCGCCGGCGGCAGCGCGACCGCGCCCCGGCCGAGCGCGCTGGACGACGCCCGGCAGCTGCTCAGCCGTGAACCGCGCGGCCACGCCGGGATGTACGGCGGGTTCCTGGTGCCGCCGGACGACGACGAGGCGCACTTCGGGGTGCTGTTCTGGCACAAGGACGGCTACTCGACGGCCTGCGGGCACGGCACCATCGCGCTCGGCGCCTGGGCGGTGGACTCCGGGCGGGTCGCGGCCCCCGCCGACGGCGTGGCCCGGGTGCGGATCGACGTGCCGTCCGGCCGGGTCACCGCGCTGGTGCACCGGGCCGGCGGGCGGACCACCGGCGTGACCTTCCGCAACGTGCCCACCCGGGTCGCCGCTCTGAAGTTGCCGTTGGCCACTTCACGGGGCACCGTGGAGGTCGCGGTGGCGCACGCGGGCGCCTGCTACGCCTCCGTGCCGGCGGCCGCCCTCGGCCTCGCGGTCGAGCCCGCGCAGCTGCCCGAACTCACCGCCGCCGGGCGGGAGATCAGGGAGCTGCTGGCCGGCGCGGCGGCGGTGGCGCACCCGAGCGACCCGCTGCTGTCGGGGGTGTACGGGGTCATCCTGTTCGACGAACTCGTCTCGGAGGACGGCGTGTTGAACCAACGGAACGTCACCGTCTTCGCGGACGGGCAGATCGACCGCTCGCCCTGCGGCTCCGGGACCTCCGCCCGGCTCGCGGTCCTCGCCGCCGAGGGCCGGCTCGCGCCGGGGGAGGAACTGCGGCACGAGTCCGTCATCGGGACGGTCTTCACCGGCCGCGTCCTGCCCGGGGGCGACCCGCTGGACGGCGGCGTCGTCACCGAGGTCACCGGCAGCGCGCACCGCACCGGCGAGCACGCGTTCGTCCTGGAACCGGACGACGAGCTGGGCGCGGGGTTCCTGCTGTGACGGCTCCCGCGAACCCGCCCGTGGACCCTTCTGCGCGGCCTCATGCGTCGTCTCATGTGCCGCCTCCTGTGCCGCCCGGTACGGCGGCTGAGCCGCTCCAGTACGCCGTGCCGGGCGTCGGCGGGGTCGGGCCCGCGGCCGCGGTGGCGGCGATCGAGCGGGTGCTGCTCGACGGGTTCGACCCGGAGCCCGCACCGGCCCGCTCGGCCGTCCCCGTCCCGGCCGGCGAACTGCTGATGATGCCGGCCGCCGCCGGCCCGTACGCCGGGGTGAAGATCGCCGGGGTCGCGCCCGCCAACCCCGGCCGGGGGCTGCCCCGGATCACCGGCAGCTACCTGCTGCTCGACGGGCCCACCCTGCAGCCGCTCGCCCTGCTCGACGGCGCCGCGCTCACCGCGCTGCGCACGCCCGCCGTCACCGCCGTCGCGCTGCGCCGGCTGGCCGCGCCGGACGCCGAACACCTGGTGCTGTTCGGCTCCGGGCCGCAGGCGTACGGGCACCTGGACGCCCTGCTGGCCGTCCGGCCGCTGACCAGGCTCACCGTGGTGGCACGGGACGCCGGCCGGGCCGGGGCCCTCGCCGCGTACGGGCGCGGCCTCGGGCTGGCGGCCGGGGTCGGCGGGCCGGAGGCCGTCGCCGAAGCGGACCTGGTGGTCTGCTGCACCACCGCGCGCACGCCGCTGTTCGACGGCGCCCTGGTGCCCGCGCACGCCGCCGTCGCGGCCGTCGGCTCGCACGAGCCGGACGCGCGGGAGGTGGACGAGGTACTGGTCGGGCGGTCCGAACTGTACGTGGAGGCGCGGACGGTGGCCGCGCGCGAGGCCGGCGACCTGATCATGGCGGGCGTGGTCGGCCGGCAGCTGTGGAACCTGGCCGAGCTGGTGCGCGGCGACGCGCTGGTGCCGGATGGGCGGCCGCGGTTCTTCAAGAGCGTCGGCATGGCGTGGGAGGACCTGGCGGTCGCGGCGGAGGTGTACCGGCAGGGGTAGGCGCCGGGCACTCCCGGCTGCCAGGGTCGGCGCGGCCGGAGGGCAGGTGTCCGAATCGCGAAATGTTGCGCACTCAACGTAACGTGACATTGTACGCTGGTGTTCTGCACCCACCCGGAGGAACACCATGGCCGACCTCAAATCCCGCACCCTGATCTCCGTGCAGGAGCGGCTTCGCGACCAGGTCGCCCACGCGCTCCGGGCGGCCCTGATCTCCGGCGAACTGCGCCCCGGCGTCGTCTACTCCGCACCCGCGCTCGCCGCCGACTTCGGCGTCTCCGCCACCCCCGTCCGCGAGGCCATGCTCGACCTCGCCCGCGAAGGCCTCGTCGAGGCCGTCCGCAACAAGGGCTTCCGGGTCACCGAGCTCACCGAGCGTGACCTCGACGACTACACCGAGATCCGCGCCCTGATCGAGGTCCCCACCGTCGGCCGGGTGACGCGGACGGCGACCAGGGAGCAGCTGGAGCGGCTGCGTCCGCAGGCCGAGGAGATCGTCGCGGCCGCGCGCAAGCACGACCTCATCGGGTACCTGGAGGCCGACCGGCAGTTCCACCTGGACCTGCTGGGGCTGGCCGGCAACGCCCGGCTGGTCGACGTCGTCAGCGACCTGCGGAAGCGCTCGCGGCTGTACGGCCTCAACCGGCTCGACGAGCGCGGCGAGCTGACCTCCTCGGCGGAGGAGCACCTGGAACTGCTCGACCTCATGCTGGCCGGCGACGCCGAGGCGGCCGAGGCCTGCATGACCCGCCACCTCAGCCACGTCCGCTCGCTGTGGGCGGGGCAGGACGAGGCGGCGGAGGAGGCCCGCCCGGCGCTGAAGCTGCGGGCGCGGTAGGGGCTAAACCATCCGTTCGGGTGAAGACTGGGGACTGGGCGTCGGAAGGTGCTTGCGCCCTACGATGATGTTCTCGACATCGGCAGCCAGGAGGAAATCCATGTCCGCCGCAGCAGTGGAAGAACCCATGGGGCAGCCGACTCTGCTCGAAGCCGCCGAGCTGATCTCCAACCAGTTCGCCGGGCACCGGGTCGAGATCGTCGGGAGCCAGATCACCGTGACGCCGCCGCCGAACGCTTCGCACGGCAAGTCGCTGAGCCGCCTCATGCGTGTGCTGTTCGCGGCCGGCCTCGACGGGGACGAGGTCGACGTCATTCAGGGCGTTGGCATCTGGCTGCCGGATGGGCCGTCGGACTACGCCGTTCCCGACCTGGCGATCGTCGATGCCGACATCGATGACCACTTGATCGAGTACAACTGTTACGACCCGGCGGTCTTCCGTCTCGTGGTGGAGGTCACGTCGTCCAACCTCAGTGACGACCTGAAGAGAAAGCCCTTCGTCTACGCCGCCGCCGGAGTACCCGTCTACGTGATCGTGGACCGGACGAACCAGCGGGTGATGATGCTCACCGACCCGCAGGACGGCGAGTACCGCGTGCACGCCGTCCACCACCCGGGGCAGTCGTTCACCCTGCCGGAGTCGATCGGGGCGTCGGTGACGCTCTCGGTGGACGACGTGCTGGCGGCGAAGAAGTAGCTCAGGCGGCCGCCGGGACGGTCAGGCGGCCGTCGTGGACTTCGGCGATCCGGTCGACGGCCGTCAGATGGGTGCGGTCGTGGGTGACCAGGACGGTGGCGGTGGCGCGGCGGTGGGTGAGGTCGGTGATGAGGTCGAGGACGGCCGCGCCGCGTTCGTGGTCGAGGGCGCTGGTGGGTTCGTCGATCAGTAGGACGGTGGGGTCGTTCATCAGCGCGCGGGCGATGTTGACGCGCTGGCGCTGACCGCCGGAGAGCTGGTGCGGGCGGCGGGCGGCCTGGTCGCGCAGGCCGACGGCGGCCAGCAGGTCCAGGGCCCGGGGGAGGGCGGTGCGCGGGGAGCGGCCGTCCAGGTGGGCCATCACCTGGAGCTGTTCGACGGCGGTGAGCGAGGGCAGCAGGTTGGCCTGCTGGAAGACGATGCCGATCCGGGTGCGGCGCAGGGCGGTGAGTTCGGCGCGGCCGAGTCCGGTGGTGTCGGTGCCGTCCAGCACGACCCGGCCGGAGTCCGGGGTGATCAGGGTGGCGGCGACCGCCAGCAGGCTTGACTTGCCGGAGCCGGACGGGCCGACGACGGCCGTGATCGAGCCCTTGGGGACGGTCAGCGACACGTCGTCCAGCGCCGTGAGCCGGCCGTCGCCGTCCGGGTAGGTGAGGGTGATGCGGTCGAGGGTCAGGCTCATCGGGCACTCCCCAGGGCGGTCAGCGGGTCGACGGAGGTGATCCGGCGGATGGACAGGGCGGCGCCGACCGCGCCGAGCGCGATCATGACGGCGGCGGGCAGCAGCAGGGTCGGCGCGTCGAGGACGAAGGGGACGGCGGAGCCGATCAGCGCGCCGGCGCCCAGGGCGAGCGCGGTGCCGGCGGCGGTGCCGAGCACCAGCAGCAGGACGGCCTGGCCGAGGGCGTCGCGCAGCAGGTAGCGGGTGGAGGCGCCGAGGGCCTTGAGCACCGCGACGTCGCCGCTGCGCTGGATCGTCCAGACGGTGAAGAAGGCGCCGATCACCAGGGCCGAGATGGCGAACAGGAAGCCGCGCATCAGCTGGAGCGAGCCGTTCTCGGAGGTGTAGGAGCCGATCGCGGCGAGGGCGTTGTCGCGGGTGCGGGTCTCGGTGCCGTGGCGGGCGTCGGCGCCGTGCAGGTCGGCGCCCTTGGCGGTGGTGAGCGCGATGACGGTCGCGTGGCCGGTGCCGCCGGGGGCGGCCTGCTGCCAGTCGGCGAGGCTGGTCCAGATCACCGGGGTGTGGCTGTACGCGGCGTCGCCGTCGACGGCCGCGACCCGGAGGCGGTGGCCGGCCAGGGTGAAGTCGGCGCCGGGGGCGAGGTCGCCCAGGTTCTTGGCGGCGGTCTTCGACAGGACGGCCTGGCCGGGGGCGATCCGGGCGCCCTGCGGGGCCAGCGCGGAGCCGTCCGGGACGCCGAAGGCGGACAGCGCGGTGGTGCGGGTGCCGGCGGCGGCCTTGGTGGTGGTGATGCCCAGCGGTTGGGCGGAGGTGACGCCCGGCTCGGCCGCCCAGGCCTGCCACTGCTCGGGGGTGACCTGGGAGTCGGTGAAGGAGAGCTTCTGCCCGTCGGCGGGCTCGCCGAACACCAGGTGGTCGGCGGGCAGGCCGGTGATCGCGGAGATGTTCTGCCGGCCGAGTCCGGCGGTCAGTCCGGACAGCAGACCGACCAGTACGGTGATCAGCACGATGACGGTCCCCATCAGGGCGAACCGCCCCTTGGCGAACCCCAGATCCCTCCAGGCGACGAACACGGTGGGCCTTCCTGCTGAACGAGTGCTTCCGACGCTTCCACCGTCCCGGAGAAGGGGCCCCGCGGGCATCGCACCGCGGATTGCATCCCCGGCATCAAAGGGCAGAAGCGGAGTTCAACCTTTTGATTGATGCCGGGGCCCGGTCCGGAACCTAGGCTGGACGGATGGCGACCGAACGATCCCGCACCACCCCCGTCGCCCGCGTCCTCCAGGTCTGCCTGCACCTGCTCGTGGCGGGCCTGCTCGCCCTGGCCGTCGCCCGCGCCGTCGTCGGCCGCGGCGGCGACCCACTGCCCGTCGCCGCCGCGGCCACCGCGATGGCCGCCGTGTACGCCGTCGGCCCCCGGCTGGCCGCCGTCCGCCGCTCGCGCCGGGCCGCCGCGCTGTGGCTGGCGCTGCTCGGCGTCACCTGGGTGGGCGTGCTGATCGCCACCCAGGACGGGGTGTGGCTGGCGTTCCCGCTGTACTTCCTGGAACTGCACCTGCTCGGGCGGCGCGGCGGCCTCACCGCCGTCGGGCTGACCGCCGCCACCGCCATCGCCGCCTGGTCCTGGCACCAGCACACCTTCAGCCTGCCCGCCGCGATCGGACCCGTGCTCGGCGCGGCCGTCGCCACCGCCACCGTGCTCGGCTACCAGGCGCTGTACCGGGAGAGCGAGGAGCGCCGCCGGCTGATCGACGAACTCACCGCCGCCCGCGCCGACGCCGCGGCCGCCCACCACACCGCCGGGGTGCTCGCCGAACGCGAGCGCCTCGCCCGGGAGATCCACGACACCCTCGCGCAGAGCCTCAGCTCCATCCAGCTGCTGCTGCGGGCCGCCCAGCGGGCCCTGCCGGAACGCACCGAGGCCGCCTCCGGGTACGTCGAGCAGGCCCGGCAGGCAGCCCAGGACAACCTGGACGAGGCCCGGCGGTTCGTCCGCGCGCTCACCCCGCCCGCGCTCGACGGCGACCCGCTGCCGGTCGCGCTGGAACGGCTGTGCGCCACCACGGCGGCGCACAGCGGCCTGCCGGTCAAACTGCACGTCTCCGGGGACCCGGTACGGCTGCCGGTGCCGCAGGAGGTCGCGCTGCTGCGGATCGCGCAGTCCGCGCTCGGCAACACCGTCCGGCACGCGCACGCCTCGCACGCCGAGGTGACGCTCAGCTACATGGAGGGCGAGGTGGCGCTGGACGTGTTCGACGACGGGGCCGGCTTCGACCCGGCGGCGGTCGCCGGGCGCAGCGGAGGGGACGGCGGTTTCGGGCTGCCGTCGATGCGGGCCCGGGCGCGGGCGCTCGGCGGCACCTTCACGGTGGAGTCGGCGCCCGGCGGGGGCACGGCGCTCGCGGTGCAGCTGCCGGTGACGGAGGGTGGGGCGTGAACGGGCGCAGTGACGGCGGGAGCGGGAGCGGCGCGGTGATCCGGCTGCTGCTGGCGGACGACCACCCGGTGGTGCGGGCGGGGCTGCGGGCCGTTCTGGAGGGCGAGCCGGACTTCACCATCGCCGCCGAGGCCGCGACCGCCGAACGGGCCGTCGAACTGGCCGCGGCGGGCGGGGTCGACGTGGTGCTGATGGACCTCCAGTTCGGGCCCGGCTCGGCCATGAACGGCGCGCAGGCGACCGCCGCGATCACCGCCCGGCCGGGTGCGCCCCGGGTCCTCGTCGTCACCACCTACGAAACCGACGCCGACACCCTGCCCGCGCTGGAGGCCGGCGCCACCGGCTACCTGCTCAAGGACGCCCCGCCGGAGGAACTGGCCCAGGCCGTCCGGGCGGCCGCCGCGGGCCGCTCGGCGCTGGCGCCGAGCGTCGCCGACCGGCTGCTGGAACGGATGCGGACGCCGGCGGCGGCGCTCAGCGCGCGGGAGACCGAGGTGCTGGGGCTGGTCGCGGACGGGCTGACCAACCAGCAGATCAGTCAGCGGCTGCACCTGAGCCAGGCCACGGTGAAGTCCCATCTGGTGCACGTCTACACCAAGTTGGCGGTGGACTCGCGGACGGCGGCGGTGCGGGCGGCGCGCGGGCGGGGGCTGATCCGCTGAGCGTAGGGTGGGCCCGGTCCGAACCGTTTCCCGGAGTGGAGGACCCCGGTGGCCGTGCGTCTCGATGAACTTTCCGTGCCGGTGATCGGCGCGCCGATGGCGGGCGGGGCGTCCACCCCGGAGCTGGTGGCGGCGGTGAACCGGGCCGGCGGGCTGGGGTTCCTCGCCGCCGGGTACCGGAGCGCCGCCGCGATGGCCGAACAGGTCGCGCTGGTCAGGGAGTCGACCGGTGGGCCGTTCGGCGTGAACCTGTTCGTCCCGGCCCCGCCCGGCGATCCGGCGGCCGTCGCCGCCTACCGGGAGCGGCTGCGGCCCGAGGCCGAGCGGTGGGGCGTGGCTCTGCCCGAGGAGATCGGGCCGGACCGGGACGACTGGGAGGCCAAGCTCGCCGTGCTGCTGGCCGACCCGGTCCCGGTGGTCTCGTACACCTTCGGCCTGCCGACACCGCAGGAGGCGGCGGCGGTCCGCGCGGCCGGGTCGTTCCAGGTCGGCACCGTCACCACGCCCGCGGAGGCGCGGGCGGCGGAGGCGGTCGGGATGGACGCGCTGTGCGTGCAGGGCCCGGAGGCCGGCGGGCACCGCGCCACCCATCGGATCGGGGACGAGCCCGGCGACGTCCCGCTGCTGGAGCTGCTGCCCGCCGTCCGGGCGGTGACGGCGCTGCCGCTGATCGCGGCCGGCGGGCTGGGCGACGGCCCGGCGGTCGCGGCGGCGCTGCGGGCCGGCGCGGCGGCGGTGCAGCTGGGGACGGCCCTGCTGCGCGCCGACGAGGCCGGCACCTCGGCCGCGCACCGGGCGGCGCTCACCGAACTCCCGGAGACGGCCGTCACCCGGGCCTTCACCGGCCGCCCGGCCCGCGGCCTGCGCAATGCCTTCATCGACCGCCACGGCCCGTACGCCCCGCCCGCCTACCCCGAGGTGCACCACCTCACCCAGCCGCTGCGCGCCGCCGCGACCCGCCGCGCCGACCTCCGGTCCATGCACCTCTGGGCCGGCACCGCCCACCACCTCGCCCGCACGGGCCCGGCGGCGGACCTGATCGCGGAGCTGTGGCGGTCTGCGCGGGGGTAGTGCGCCCGGCGCTCGCGAGGTCGGGGCGTGTTGTCCCTCGCAGGGGTGGATCAGACCGGAAAACGCGCGGTAACGTATAAGGGACAACTTAATTTTTCCCCATGTGGGAGATCACACTCGTTGGTCCAGTGAACGACTGGTTCCTGGACATCTGCGTCAAGGATCCGGACACCGCCAACCAGATTGTTGACGCGGTCACGCTGCTCGCCCGGAGAGGGCCGCTGCTCAGGCGCCCGATGGTCGACAGGATCCAGGGGAGCAAACTGCACAACCTCAAGGAACTCAGGCCTGGCTCGGCCGGGCAGTCCGAGATTCGGATGCTCTTCGTCTTCGACGCCGAGCGGGAGGCGATCATCTTGGTCGCCGGCGACAAGAACGGGGAGTGGTCCCGGTGGTACGACGTCAACATCCCGCTGGCGGAGGCCCGCTATGAGCAGTACGTCAACGGGAAGAACGAGGGAGCGCGCGCATGAAAGGCCGTAGTTGGACCGAGGTGTGGGCCGAGGCACAGCGTCTCAACCCCGCGCTGGCGACGCCGGAGGCGGAGGCTGAGCGGGCGCAGATCCGGCAGGAGACCCTGGCGCGGATCCGTGGGTACGAGCTGGCTGAGCTGCGGAAGGCGGCCGGGCTGACGCAGAAGGAGGTGGCCGCGCTGATGGGGGTGAGTCAGGCGCGGGTGTCGCAGATCGAGCACGGGCAGGTGGACAGCCTGGACAACCTGAGGGCGTACGCCGCCGCGATCGGCGGGGAGGTCGAGGTGGCCGTTCGGCAGGGGGAGCGGACGATCAAGGTGGCTTGATCGTCCGCCCGCTTCGAACGGCTCAATCCAGCAGGCTCGCCATCCAGGATTCGATGGCGGGGGCGGTGCGGGGGAGGGCGTGGGACATGAGGTGGGCGCCGTCGGGGGTGATGACGAGGTCGTCCTCGATGCGGATGCCGAGGCCGCGGAGTTCGAGGGGGAGGGTTTCGTCGTCGGGCTGGAGGTAGAGGCCGGGTTCGACGGTGAGGACCATGCCGGCTTCCAGGGTGCCGTCGAGGTAGCGGTCGGCGCGGGCCCTGGCGCAGTCGTGGTAGTCGAGGCCGAGCATGTGGCCGCTGCCGCAGAGGGTGTAGCGGCGGTGGAGGCCGTTGTCCTCGGCGAGGGACTGCTCGGCGGGGATGCGCAGGACGCCCCAGTCGGCGAGGCCTTCGGCGATGACCCGCATGGCGGCGTGGTGGAAGTCGCGGAAGCGGGCGCCGGGGCGCAGCGCGGCGATGCCGGCGCTCTGGGCGGCGAGGACGAGGTCGTAGGCCTGCCGCTGGACGGGGGTGAAGGTGCCGCTGAGCGGGAGGGTGCGGGTGATGTCGGCGGCGTAGAGGGTGTCGGTTTCGACGCCGGCGTCCAGCAGGAGCAGGGAGTTCGGGTCGAGGGCGCCGTCGTTGCGGATCCAGTGCAGGACGCAGGCGTGGGCGCCGGAGGCGGCGATGGTGGTGTAGCTGGTGCCGTTGCCCTCGGCGCGGGCGCGCAGGTCGAAGACGCCCTCGATCCAGCGTTCGCCGCGGGGGTGGCGCAGGGCGGTGGGCAGGGCGCGGACGACGTCCTGGAAGCCGGTGACGGTGTGGTCGACGGCGAGTTGCAGCTGGCCGATCTCCCAGGTGTCCTTGACCAGGCGCAACTCGGCGAGGACGGCGGCGAGTTCGCCGTCCCGCGCGGTGTGCGCGCCGGGGCGTCCGGTGCTCTCGTCGACGAGGGGGTCGGTGCCGGCGAGGACGCGGGTGGGCGGCTGGGGGCCGGTGAGGAGTTTGTCGAGGTCGTCGAGGTGTTCGGTGCGCAGTCCGGTGAGTGCGGCGGCTTCGGCGAGGTCGGGGCGGCGGCCGACCCAGAACTCGCCGTAGCGGCGGTCGCGGTAGAACTCGGTGCCGTTGGCGTGCCCCCCGCGGGGGGAGCGGGGGCGCAGGTACAGGACCGGCTCGTGGCCGTGCGGGCCGGTCGGTTCGAGGACGAGGACGTGGTCGGCCTGGTCCTCGCCGGTGAGGCCGGTGAGCCAGGCGTAGGCGCTGTGCGGGCGGAAGCGGTGGTCGAGGTCGTTGCAGCGGACCTTGAGCCGGCCGGCGGGGACGATCAGCCGCTCGCCGGGGAAGGCGGCGCAGAGGCGGGCGTGGCGGCCGGGGAGGCGGTCGCGGCCGGGAACGCGCTGGTCGGTGGGGAGGGGGGTGGCGGCCCAGCGGGTGCCCATGAAGGCGTCGAGGGCGGGGGAGACGGGGAGGTCGTGGCTCCCGGTGTTGAGGCCGGTCTGGCGGAGGGGCACCGGTGAACTCCTAGGAGGTGCGGGGGTGGTGTGGCCCGGACACAGCTCGGTAACGGGGGGCGTCACCTCTTGTGCAGTGCAATTTCACATTACTATGTTACGGGTCACACCGCGGAGCGGCCAGATCTCGAAGGTCGCCTCCCGGTCGGGTCCCCGGATCACCTCCCGGGGCGGACCACGGGCTTCACGGCAGGCCCCCCACAGCGGAGTTGCACATGACCAGGCGCACCCACGCCGCCCTCGCGGCGGCCCTCGCGGCGACCCTCACCCTCGGCCTCGGGGCCTGCAAGAACGACAAGAGCGACAGCGGCGCCGACGCGGCGGCGGGCAGCACCAAGGGCCCCGGGGCGGAGTCCGGGTCGATCGTCGGTGGCACCCCGGTCAAGGGCGGCACCCTCACCGTCCTGTCCAACCAGGACTTCGCCCACCTCGACCCGGCCCGCAACTGGACCATGCCGAACATGGACTTCGGCATCCGGCTGCTCTACCGCACCCTGGTCACCTTCAAGGCCGAGCCGGGCGCCGCCGGCAGCGAGCTCGTCCCCGACCTCGCCACCGACCTCGGCCGCTCCTCCGACGGCGGGAAGACCTGGACCTTCACCCTCAAGGACGGCCTCAAGTACGAGGACGGGACGCCGATCAAGTCCGCCGACGTCAAGTACAACGTCGAGCGCTCCTTCGCCCCGGACCTCACCGGCGGCCCCGACTACGCCCAGCAGTACCTGGCCGGCGGCGAGAACTACAAGGGCCCGTTGAACGGCGAGCACCTGGCCGGCATCGAGACCCCGGACGAGAAGACCGTCGTCTTCCACCTGAAGCGCCCGGTCGCCGAGTTCTCCTCCACCGCGACGCTGCCGACCTTCTCCCCGGTGCCGCAAGCCCAGGACAAGGGCACCCAGTACGACCTGCGCCCGTTCTCCTCCGGCCCGTACAAGATCGAGACCTACGACCGCGGCAAGCAGCTGACGCTGGTCCGCAACACCAACTGGGACCAGTCCACCGACCCCGTCCGCAAGGCCTACCCGGACAAGATCGTCGTCGTCGAGGGGCTCAAGGCCGGTCAGATCGACGACCGGATCATCGCGAGCGAGGGCGAGGACGCCTCCACGATCGAGTGGGCGACGCTGCGCCCGGAGTCGATCTCCAAGGTGCTGCCGAAGCCGGACGTGAAGAGCCGGCTGATCGCCGAGCAGCAGGGCTGCACCGACATGCTCTACCCCAACACCTCCAAGGCGCCGTTCGACGACCCCAAGGTGCGCGAGGCCCTGATGTACGCGGTGGACCGGGACGCCCAGGTCACGGCGTTCGGCGGCCCGGCGACGGCCGACGTGGCCACCTCCTACCTGCCGCCCGCGCTGACCGGCGGCACCAAGCAGGACACCCTGAAGATCGCCCCGACCGGCGACCCGGAGAAGGCCAAGCAGCTGCTCAAGGACGCCGGCAAGACCGACCTCAAGGTCTCGCTGACCGTCTCCTCCGGTGACAAGACCCGGGCCGAGGCCCTCCAGCAGTCGCTGGCCAAGGTCGGCATCCAGGTCACCATCACCACCGCCGACCCGTCGGTCTACTACGACACCATCGGCGACACCAAGAACGCGCCCGACCTCGCCATCCTCGGCTGGTGCCCGGACTACCCGTCGGGTGCCACCTTCCTGCCCCAGGTCTTCGACGGCCGCACCATCAAGGAGAAGGGCAACCAGGGCAACGTCGAGCAGTTCCGCGACCAGGCCACCTCGGACCGGATCGACCAGATCAACGCGATGAGCGACATCACCGAGGCCAACAAGGCCTGGATGCAGCTCAGCGACGACCTGCTGAAGAAGGCGCCCACCGTGCCGCTGCTCTGGCTGCGCCGCCCGCTGCTGGCCGGCACCAACGTGGCCGGGGCCTTCGGCCACCCGGTCTGGACCGGCCAGTGGGACTTCGCCACCATCGGCCTCAAGGACCCCTCGAAGAGCAAGGGCTGAGGGGCCGTCCACGATGAGCACACGCACTGAGCCCGCCGCCGCGCAGGTCGCGGCGGCGGGCCCCGCGAAGGCCGCCGGCCGCGGGCCGTGGCGGCTGGTCTGGGACCAGCTGTGGGCCAGGGGCTCGGCCCGCTTCGGCCTGGTCACGGTCGCCCTCCTGGTCCTGCTGGCCGCCCTGGCCGGACCGCTGAGCGCGCTCGGCGGCTGGACCCCCGACGAGTTCGACAAACGCGCGATCGACCCCTACCTCGGCGGCCTGCCGATCGGCGACTTCGGCGGGATCGGCACCCGGCACTGGCTGGGCGTCGAACCCGCGACCGGACGCGACCTGTTCGCCCGGGTCCTGCACGGCGGCCAGACCTCGCTGCTGATCGCGTTCACCGCCACCGTGCTGGTCGTGGTCGTCGGCACACTGACCGGCATCGCCGCCGGCTACTTCGGCGGACGCACCGACGCCGTGCTCTCCCGGCTGATGGACCTCACCATGTCCTTCCCGTCCCTGATCTTCATGATCTCGATGATGTCGGTGGCCAAGGACGTCAACCGGATCCTGCTGATGACCCTGGTGATCGGCCTGTTCGGCTGGCCCGGCATCGCCCGCGTGGTCCGCGGCCAGACCCTCTCGCTCAAGCACCGCGAGTACGTCGACGCGGCCAAGGTCGGCGGCGCCCGCTCCTGGCGGATCCTCACCCGGGAGATCCTGCCGAACGTCTCCGGCCCGATCATCGCCTACACCACGCTGCTCGTCCCCGGCATGATCGCCACCGAGGCCGCGCTCAGCTACCTCGGCGTGGGAGTGCGCCCGCCGACCCCGTCCTGGGGCCAGATGATCGCCGAGAGCATCGTCCACTACGAGACCGACCCGACGTACTTCCTGATCCCGACGGTCTTCCTGTTCCTCGCCGTGCTCGCCTTCACCCTGCTCGGCGACGCGCTGCGCGACATCCTCGACCCCCGGGGAGGCCGGTCGTGACCCTCTCCCCCGACCCCCGAGGAGGCCGGCCGTGATCCTCTACCTCGGACGCCGCCTGCTCGCCGCGGCCGGCATCCTGCTGGCCGTCTGCGCGATCACCTTCACCATCTTCTACCTGCTGCCCTCCGACCCGGCGGTGGCCGCCTGCGGCAAGACCTGCAGCCCCGAACGGGTCGCCGAGGTCAAGACGGCGATGGGCCTGGACAAGCCGGTCTGGGAGCAGTTCGCCACCTACCTCACCGGCATCTTCGCCGGGCGCGACTACGGCAGCGGCGCCAGCGCCACCCACTGCGGCTTCCCCTGCCTCGGCTACTCCTACGAGTACTCGCTGCCGGTCTGGGACCTGCTCACCGACCGCCTGCCCGTCTCCGTCTCGCTCGCCATCGGCGCGGCCGTGCTCTGGCTGGTCCTCGGCCTGGGCGCCGGCGTCACCTCGGCGCTGCGCAAGGGCGGGCTCACCGACCGGACGCTCATGGTGGCGTCGGTCGGCGCCGCGTCGCTGCCGGTCTACTTCACCTCGATCATGCTGATCTGGGGCGTCGTCCGGACGGCCGGCCTGCTGCCGTACCCGGCGTACCACGCGTTCACCGACGATCCGTTCGCCTGGGCCTCCAACCTGCTGCTGCCGTGGATCGCCCTGGCCCTGCTGTACGCGGCCATGTACGCCCGGCAGAGCCGCAACTCGATGATCGAGGCGATGGCCGAGCCGTACATCCGCACCGCCCGGGCCAAGGGCCTGCCGCCCGGCACCGTCGCCGTCAAGCACGGGCTGCGCTCCGGGATGACGCCGATCCTCACCATCTTCGGCATGGACCTCGGCGGCCTGCTGGCCGGCGCCGTCATCACCGAGTCCATCTTCGGCCTGCCCGGCGTCGGGCGGCTGTTCTACGACGCGCTGGTCCGCTCCGACCAGCCCGTCATCCTCGGCGTCACCCTGCTCGCGGCCTCCTTCATCGTCGCCGCGAACCTGCTGGTCGACCTGCTCTACGCGTTCGTCGACCCGAGAGTGAGGTACTGATGACTCTGTTGGAGGTCGACGACCTCAGGGTCTCCTTCGACACACCCCGGGGCGTCGTCCGGGCGGTGGACGGCATCTCCTTCGCCGTCGAGGCCGGGCGGACCCTCGGCCTGGTCGGCGAGTCCGGCAGCGGCAAGTCCGTCACCTCGCTCGCCGTCATGGGCCTGCACCGCGGTGCCGCCGTCACCGGCTCGATCCGGCTCAACGGGACGGAGCTCAACGGGCTCGGCGAACGGGAGTTGGGTACCGTCCGGGGCCGCCGGATCGCGATGATCTTCCAGGACCCGCTGTCCAGCCTGCACCCCTTCTACACCGTCGGCGAGCAGATCGCCGAGCACTACCGGGTGCACTTCAAGGCCAACCGCAGGGCGGGCCGCGCGCGGGCGGTCGAGATGCTGGCCGAGGTCGGCATCCCGGAGCCGGCCCGGCGGGTCGACGAGTACCCGCACCAGTTCTCCGGCGGCATGCGCCAGCGCGTCATGATCGCCATGGCCCTCGCCTGCGAGCCCGAGCTGCTGATCGCCGACGAGCCCACCACGGCCCTCGACGTCACCGTCCAGGCGCAGATCCTCGAACTGATCGCCCGCATCCAGCAGGAGCGCGGCCTCGGCGTCGTCATGATCACCCACGACCTCGGCGTGGTCGCCCGGGTCGCCCACGAGGTGCTGGTCATGTACGGCGGCCGGGCCGCCGAACAGGCCCCGGTGGAACGGCTGTTCGCCACCCCCGGGCACCCGTACACCCGCGGCCTGCTGGACTCGCTGCCGCGCCTGGACGACACCGACGACGCCCCGCTGCGGGCCATCCCCGGCAGCCCGCCGTCGCTGATCACCCCCGCCCCCGGCTGCTCCTTCGCCCCGCGCTGCGCCCGCACCGGCGCCGCCACCGCCGAGGAACACGCCCGCTGCCTGGCCGAACGTCCCGAGCTCGGCCCGCTCGCCCCCGGCCACCAGGCCGCCTGCCACCTGCCACTGGTGCCGGAAGGAGTCCGGTCATGACCGAAACCCTGCTGTCCGTACGGGACTTGGTGAAGACCTTCCCCGGCCGGCGAAGCCGCACCGGCCGCCCCGGCGCCCCGGTCCGGGCCGTCGACGGCGTCAGCTTCGACGTCGGCAAGGGCGAGACGCTCGGCCTGGTCGGCGAGTCCGGCTGCGGCAAGTCCACCACCGGGCGGATGATCGTCCGGCTGCTCGACCCGACCTCGGGCACCGTCACCTTCGACGGCACCGAGATCGGCGGGCTCTCCCAGGCCCGGCTGCGACCGCACCGGCGGCACCTGCAGATGGTCTTCCAGGACCCGTACTCCTCGCTCAACCCCCGGCAGACGGTGGCCCGGATCATCTCCGAGCCGCTGCTGCTCCAGGGGTCGGGCGCGGCCGACGCGCGCAGGCGGGCGGGCGAGCTGATGGAACTGGTCGGGCTGATCCCCGAGCAGATCGACCGCTACCCGCACGAGTTCTCCGGCGGCCAGGCGCAGCGCATCGGCATCGCCCGCTCGCTCGCCACCTCGCCGAAGCTGGTCATCGCCGACGAGCCGGTCTCCGCGCTCGACGTCTCCATCCAGGCCCAGGTGGTCAACCTGATGGAGCGGCTCCAGCAGGAGCTCGGCCTGGCGTACGTGTTCATCGCGCACGACCTCTCGGTGGTCAAGCGGGTCTGCGACCGGGTGGCGGTGATGTACCTCGGGCGGATCGTCGAGATCGGTGACAAGGCCGAGGTGTACGGCAGCCCGGCGCACCCGTACACCAGGGCGCTGCTGTCCGCCGTCCCGCTGCCCGACCCGGCGGCGGAGCGCGCGCGGGAGCGGATCGTGCTGCTCGGCGACCCGCCGAGCCCGGCGAACCCGCCGTCCGGCTGCTCCTTCCACCCGCGCTGCCCCAAGGCGCAGGAGGTCTGCCGCACGGACCGCCCGCTGCTGCGGATCGCCGGGCCGGGCGGCCGGGAGGCGGCCTGCCACTTCCCGGAGGCCTGATTCCCGGAGGCCTTCGGGGGCCGACCGAGTCCGGTTCCCGGAGGCCTCCGGGGCCGACCGAGTCCGGCTGAGGCCGGGCACACAGAGCCGCCGTACCGCCCAGTTGCCCCCACGCCGGGCGGTACGGCACCCAACGGGCGAGGGACGCGATCCCTCGCCGCAGACGCCCGGTCGGGCGCGGCGGGGAACCTCACGAGGGCCGCGTCCGGCCGGGTTCCACCGTGTTCACGGTCCGGCCGTTCGCACGGACCGATCGTTCTTGTGGGCCGGCCGTTCTCGTGGGCCGGCCGTCTTCACGATCCGGACGGCCCGCCCGCCTCGCCAGCCGTGCCCGGCAGCAGCCGGCGCGGGCCGGGCCCCTCGGCGGCCAGTTCGTCCCCGGGGTTGAGCACCCGGCAGCGGCGCAGCGACACGCAGCCGCAGCCGATGCAGCCGGTCAGTTCCTCCTCCAGTCGCTCCAACTCGGCTCGACGGGCGCGCAGTTGTTCGGCCCAGCGCCGCGAGATGCGGTCCCAGTCGTGCTTGCCCGGCATCCGGTCCTCGGGGAGCCCGGTGAACACCTCGGCCACCTCGGAGAGCGGGATGCCGAGCCGTTTGGCGACCAGGATGAGCGAGATCCGGCGCAGCACGTGCCGCCGGTAGCGGCGCTGGTTGCCCGGCGACCGCTCGGAGGAGATCAGCCCCTGGTCCTCGTAGAAGCGCACCGCCGAGGTGGCGATCCCGGCCCGCCGGGCCACCTCGCCGACGCTCAGCAGGTCGACCGGTGCGGTGTCCATGCCTGCTCCTCGACTCCTTGACTTCAAGTCCTGTTGAAGATCTAGCGTACCGGACGTGGCCGTACCATTCGCCGCGCAGAGCGTTACTGCCCCTGCCGAGCAGGACAGTTACCGCTCGATTCGGCGTCGAACGGCCTCGTCGGAGGTCGGCGTGAACCGTTCTCCGGGTACGGCGAGACCCACGAGCCGGCCCCGGGCCCCTTTCGTCGGGGGGCCCGGGGCCTTCGTTGTGGGTTCCTACGAGGCCGGGCCGACCCGGACGGTGGTGATCCGCCCGCCCTGGGACTCCCGGACGACCTCGATCCTGGTGTTGGTGTCCGGGACCTTCACCGCGAGCTGCGGGAGGGCCGGGTCGGTGTACGTGCCGGTGTGGTCGTTGAAGACCGGGACGGCCGGTTCGGACGGGATCCGCACCGCGACGCCGCCCTTGTGCAGGGTGAACGCCGTGGTCGGCTTGAGCGAGAACGGCGCGTCGTAGGTCTGCGCCCGCCCGTTGACCAGGGTGCCGTCGGCGAAGCGGACCGCGGCCGGGTGGGCGTCGATCGGCAGGATCAGGCCGCCGCCGGGGTGGTCCTTGGTGTTGTTGTCGCCGTACGCGGTGTCCCACAGCCAGAGCAGGACGCCCTCCTGGTACGGGTAGGTGTCGACGATGTCGGCCTTGCCCGCGACGCCGCTGTACCCGAAGTTGTACGGGCCGGTCTTCAGGAACGCGCCGTAGCCGGTGTAGCGGCGGTTCTCGGCGAGATAGGCGCGCGGGTGCTGCTTGACGGCGGTGCGGCCGGTGATGACGGTGAAGCCGGTGGCGGTCCAGCCGTTGGCGCCGTTCTCGGCGCCGTCGGCGAAGAGCTCGGCGGTGCCGGCGCTGATCTTGACGGCGTCGACGAGCACGCCCCGGCCGTGGGTGTTGCCGTCCGAGGTGGCGTGGAAGCGCAGCCGGACCTGCTGGCCGAGGTAGCCGTCCAGCGGGATGTGCAGCTTCCGGTAGGTGCCCGAACTTCCGCTCAGGCCTGGGGTGTTGGCGCTGGTGTTGCCGATCGGCGCGCCGTCGACGGTGCCGCCCAGGGCCGTCCAGTGCTTGCCCTGGTCGGTGGAGGCCTCGACGGTGAGGAAGTCGTAGTCCTGCTCGGTGTCGTACCAGGCGGCGGCGTCCAGGGCGGCCGGGCCGGTGGCGGTGCGCAGGTCGACGTCCCGGCTGAGGGAGTTGTCGAGGTTGTCGCCGGTGTCGCTCCACCACTGCCTGGCGCCTTCGTACGGGTCGGCGAGGTCGGTGCTGGTGGTGCTGTCCGGCAGGTGGACGAGCAGTGCCTGGGCCTGGTCGGTGTTGTAGCCGCTCACCCCGAGGGCGTGGCTGGACCGGGTGGCGGCCTGCGCCTCGTCGTAGTCGAGCCAGCCGAACTGGAGCTTGCTCCAGGCGTCGAGGTCGCCGGGGTAGCCGCCGGTGGTGTTCGGCCCCTTGCCTAGGTAGGAGCCGGAGGACATCAGCGACCAGAAGTTGACGCTGTTGTCGCCGCCGTTGGTGCTGTACAGGTCGGGCAGGCCGAGGTTGTGGCCGTACTCGTGGGCGAACAGGCCGACGCCGCTGTTCTCGCCGGCCTGGACGTAGTCGTAGACGTAGAGGCCGGTGTCGCCGACCGGCGCGCCGCCGATCTTGTTGCCCTCCGGTCCGGTTTGGCCGGTCGCGTCGGGGAATGTCCAACTGCGGTGCGCCCACAGCGCGTCGGCCCCCTGGGCGCCGCCGCCCCAGGTCTCGTCGACGCCGGCGTGCACCACGATGACGTTGTCGAGGTAGCCGTCGGGCTGGTTGAACTCGCCGGTCCTGGTGTGGTCGTAGCGGTCGTAGACGTCGTACTGGGCGAGCTGTGCCTTGATGTCGGCCACGCTGCGGCCCTTGGCGATCTCGCCGTCGTACCAGGCCTTGACGGCGTCCCGGATGAACTCCTGCCCCTGGGTCCAGGCGCCGGAGCCCTGCGGGCCCTTGTTGCTGCCGTAGCGGGCCTCGTTGTACGGGACGGTGACCCAGTCGCTGACGGTGCCCTGGACGTCGTAGCGGCCGGAGGACTGGGTGCGGTAGTAGTTGCGCATCGACACGGCGCCGGGCGTGTCGTCGAAGAACATCTTCTGGTAGTAGTCGCGGCCGAAGTCCGGCTCCCACAGCGTGTGGTTGTCGCCCTTGCCCGGCTTGGGGATCTGGTCGTGGCGCGGGCCGGGGGTGCCGCCGTAGCGGGGCTGGCCGTTGTACTGGGTGGTGTTGTCGACCTCGTCGCCGAACTGGGCGAGGATCACGAAGACCTTGTCGGTGCGCTGGTGCGCCAGTTGGACGTAGTCGTTGCCGACCTTCACCTTGGCGGGGGCCCGCTTGCCGGCGGTCTTGGCGACGGCGCCCTGGTTGAGCTGTTCCAGGGCCTTGGTGCGGAGGGCCTGGCGCTCGCGCTCCTGGGGGGCGAGCGGCGCGGGCGGGGCTTCGGCGCCCTGCTCCGCCGGGGCGGCGGCGATCGTGGCGGGGGCGGTCGTGGCGGCGGGGGGAGCGGCCTGGGCGGGGGTGCCCAGCAGGGCGGCGGCTATCGCGCTCGTGGTGAGCGCGGCCGCGAGTGCGGCGGACAGTCTGCGCAACTGACCGGTCCTTTCCGGGGGATGGGGTCTCGGGCTTCCGGGTGGTCCGGGTGGTCCGGGTGGGAGTAATCGTTCGGTGAAGCGCAGGTAATATTTCACATGTCACGGGTCACGTGGAAGAGGCGGAGGCAAGGCGAAGGGCGCCGCACCACCGGTGCGACGCCCTTGTCCGGAATTCGGAGACTCAGCCCAAGGACGCCCGCAGGAAGGCGAGTTCGGCCTGGGTGACCTGCTCGTTCACCCCGCCCGGGGTCATGTGGGTGACGCCCGGCAGCGGCAGCACGCTGTGCGGGCGGCCGGCCTTGGTGAGCGCCTCGGAGAGCAGCAGGGTGTGCGAGGGGTGGACGTTGTCGTCGGCCAGCCCGTGGATCAGCAGCAGCGGCCGGGTCAGCCCGGGCGCGTCGGTGACCAGGCAGTCGTCGGCGTAGCCCTCCGGGTTGTCCTGCGGCAGCGCGAGGTAGCGCTCGGTGTACGCGGTGTCGTAGTGCCGGAAGTCGGTGGGCGGGGCGCCCGCGCAGGCGGCGTGGAAGACGTCCGGGCGTCGCAGCACGGCGAGCGCCGCGAAGTACCCGCCGTAGGACCAGCCGCGCACGCCGACCCGGCCGAGGTCGAGGTCAGGGTGCTGCCCGGCGAGCGCCCGCAGCGCGTCCACCTGGTCGTCCAGCGCCACCTGGGAGAAGCGGCGGAAGATCGCCCGGGTGAACTCGGGCGAGACGAACGGGGTGCCGCGGTTGTCGGTGGTGACGACGGCGAAGCCCTGGTCGGCCCACCACTGGCGGAGCTGCCAGCGGCGTGGCTCGGCCGCCACGGCCTGGAAGCCGGGCCCGCCGTAGACGTCCAGCAGTACCGGCAGCCGGCGGCCGGGGGCGTGGTCGCGCGGGTACACCACGGCGGTGGGCAGGGCGAGTTCGGTGACCCGGGCGAGCCGGGGCCGCACCTGGTAGGGCAGGGCGGCGCTCAGGTCGGCGAGCGGCAGCGCGGGGCCGTCGGGCGAGGCGTCGAGCGAGCCGTCGCGCAGCAGGCGGCGCCGGATGCCGTCGGCGTCGGCGGTGGTGAGCAGCAGGGTGCGGCCGGCGGCGAGTGCGGAGTGCGCGCCGGGGCCGGTGCTGACGGGTTCGGGTGCGCCGCCGTCCGGGTCGACCAGGTGGACGTACTGGTCGGCCGGGTCGCCCTGGCCGGTCTCGCAGAGCAGCCGGCCGTCCAGGTGGCCGACCACCCGGCGGATCTGGAGCCCGGTGGTGTCCAGCGGCTTGCCGTCCAGGGCGAGGCCGCGGGCCTGCGGGGTGTCGTGGGCGGTGAGCAGCCGGCCGTCGGTCAGCCGGGCGGGGGTGCCGGGCAGGTCGTCGACCCAGAACTCGTCGGTGGTGCGGGAGAGTTCGCGGGTCTCGCCGGTGGCCGGGTCGGCGGTCAGCAGCAGGACGTGCTGCTGGAGCCGGTCGGCGACGGTGAGCAGCAGCTCCTGGTCGCAGGCCCAGGTGGCGGCGCAGAGGTACGGGAACGCGGCGGCGTCCCAGCGGAGCCGTACCCGGCTGCGGTCGAGGCCGAGCACCCAGAGCTGGACGTCCGCGTTGGGGCCGCCGGCCTGCGGGTAGGCGAAGTCCTCGGCGGGCTCGCCGGGGTGGGCGGGGTCGGCGAAGTAGCGCCGGGGGAGGGCGGATTCGTCCACCCGGGCGGCCAGCAGCGCGCCGCCGTCGGGGCGCCACCAGTGGCCGCGGGAGCGGCCGAGCTCCTCGGCGGCGGCGAACTCGGCGACGCCCCAGCGGGCGCCGTCGGCGGGGGAGAGCGGTTCGAGGTCGGGGGTGACGTACAGGGCGTCGTCGGCGACGTAGGCGACGCGTTCGCCGGCGCCGTCCGGCCGGGGGTCGAACGCGGGCCCGGCGACGGGCAGTTCGGTGCCGGCACCGGTGGCGGTGTCGATCAGGAACAGCCGGCCGTCGAGGACGAGGACGGCGGTCGCGAGGTCGGCGGTGGCCGCGTACGTGCCGATGCCGGCGGCGGCCAGGCGGGTGCGTTCGCGCAGCCGTCGTTCGACGGCGGGCAGGTCGTCGCGGCGGCCGGTGCGCCCGGGGGCGAGGACGGCCGGGTCGGCGACGAGTCGTTCCTCGCCGGTGGCGGTGTCGAGCAGGTGGAGGCGGTCGACCGGATCCTCGGAACCGGTCGAGCGGAGCAGCAGCAGCCGGGTACCGTCCTCGGCGAGGGTGAACGCGCGCGGCGCACCGAAGGTGAACCGGCCGGTGCGGGCGCTGAGCGACAGGAAGGGGTCGGTGATGGTCACGGCCCGATCGTCGTCTCGGGGCGCGCCACCCGACCAGTACCCTGTCATGTGAAATGTCACACATCACAATGCGGAGGATGCCGTGATCGAGGACCTGTGGACCGCCGACCCCCCGGCACCGCTGCCCGCGGCCGACGGGCTGTTCGGCGTCTCACCGGACGCGGCGCACCTGAACCACGGTTCGTTCGGCGCGGTGCCCGTCCCCGTGCAGCGGGCGCAGCAGCGGCTGCGCGCCGAACACGAGCTGGACCCGGACGGCTTCTTCGCCGACCTGCCGGCCCGGGTCGGCGCGGCGCGCACCAGGATCGCCGCCGACCTGGCCGTCGACCCGGACCGGCTCGCCCTGGTCTCCAACGTCACCGAGGCGGTCGCGATCGCCCTCGACACCATCCCGTTCGCGCCCGGCGACCGGATCCTGGTCACCGACCACGGCTACGGCGTGGTCACCCGGGCCGCCGAGCGCCGGGCCGCCGAGACCGGCGCCGAGGTGGTCGAGGTCGAACTGCCGGTGGACACCCCCGACGAGCAGGCCGTCCGGGAGGCGGTGCTCGCCGCCGTCGACGAGCGCGTCACCGTCGCGGTGCTCGACCAGATCACCTCGCCCACCGCCCGCCTGATCGCCGGCCCGGGCCTGCTCGCCGACCTGCGCGAACGCGGCGTGACCACCGTCGTGGACGGCGCCCACGCCCCCGGCATGCTGCCCGCCCCCGTCGACCCGAACGCCGACTTCTGGTTCGGCAACCTGCACAAGTGGGCCTTCGCCCCGCGCGGCACCGGCGTGCTCGCCGTCCGCCCGGAGTGGGTGGACCGGGTGCGCCCGCTCACCTTCTCCTGGGAGCACGACCGGGGCTTCCCGTGGAACGTCGAATGGCGCGGCACCTGCGACTACACGGGCTGGCTGGCCGCCCCGGCCGGGTTCGAGCTGCTGCGCGAACTCGGCCCCGAGGCGGTGGCCGCGCACAACGCCGCGCTCGCCGGGTACGGCCAGCGGGTGCTCGCCGAGCGGGCCGGCCTGTCGCCGCTGCCCGCGACGCCCGGGGTCTGGATGCGCTCCGTCCGGCTGCCGGCCGGGTGCGTCGAGGCGGAGCAGGACGTGAGACCGCTGCGGGACGAGGTGTGGCAGCGGCTCGGCACCCGGATCGCGATCCGCCCGTGGGCCGGCGGCGGGGTGCTGCGGGTCAGCGCGCAGCTGTACAACCGGCCGCGGGAGTACGAGCGGCTGGCGGACGGGCTGGCCGGCCTGCTGAAGGGCTGACCGGCGCGCGGGGGCAGGCCTGCGCGCGCGGTTGGTCCGGGCCGGTCCGCACGCGGCTACTCCGGGCCGGCCCGCTCGGAGCCGGTTCGGTCGGAGCCGGCCCGTTCGGCGTCGGTTCGTTCGGATCCGGCCCGCTCGGAGCTGGCCCGCAGCTCGGCGAGCAGCAGGTTCTGGTCGGCGAGCAGCCCGGTGAGGATCCGCCGGGCCGCCCGCAGCAGGTCGGCGACGTCGCCGCCGGCCAGCGCGTACACCACCGTGCTGCCCTCCCGGGTGGCGGTGACGATGCCGGACCGGCGCAGCACCGCGAGCTGCTGGGAGAGGCTGGAGGGTTCGACCTCCAGCTCGGCGAGCAGCCCGCGGACGGGCGTCGGTCCGGCCTGGAGCAGTTCCAGCACCCGGATCCGGACGGGATGGCCGAGCATCCGGAAGAACTCGGCCTTGGCCTGGTAGAGCGCTACCGCCACGAGTCCCCCCTTCCCTGGTGTCGGTCCGTTCAGATCTCCAGCGAGAGTTCGATCCGCTTGAGCTGGTGGCGGGCCATCGCGAGGTTGGAGCGGCCGCGGTTGAGCGCCAGGAAGAGGAAGAGGCCGCGTCCGGTGGGCGTCGTGATCGGTCGGACCATGTGGTACTGGTTGGTGAGGCTGATCAGGATGTCCTCGATCTCGTTGTCGTGCAGGTTGAGCATCTCCATCGCCCGCATCTTGGCGCGGACCACGTCGGTGTTCCCGGCGGCCGCGACGTTGAGGTCCAGTTCGCCGCCGTCGCCGAGGCTGCCGAGCGCCATGCCGCTGCCGTAGTCGACCAGGGCCACGCCGATCGCGCCGTCGATCCCCATGGCCTCTTTGAGGGACGTCTCCAGGTTCGCCATCGTCGGTGTCCTCCCGTGAGTTGGTGGCGGTCGCTCCGCCGTGCCAACGACGGTAGGGAGACCGGCGGCGGTCCACCGGGAATGACCGGAGACGTCCGAAGCTGGTCGGACTCCGATCACTTGAAGATGTTTGCAACTATGGATGTGAGAGGGAAGCGATCCCGGAATGATCCCGCGGCCGATCCCGCCGTGCGGAAGCCCCACGGACGCTGCACGGAAGCCGCAGCGAAAGCCGTAGGGAAGCCGTGGGGAAGCCGCACGGAAAGTCGCACGGAAAAACGGTGCTATCGATGTCAGTGCCGCCGGGTAACCTCTCGCTGAGATGCGAGATCACACCAACCACACCCGGACGGCGATGAACACCCCTGAGCCCCAGCCCCACGACGACCAGGAGCTCAGCCCCGCCGAGGCGTACGCGGCCAGCCGCCGTCGGGCCAAGGAGCAGGCGACCGCGCTCCACGGCTTCCAGCAGCTGTACGACTTCCCGCTGGACGACTTCCAGCTGGAGGCCTGCGAGGCGCTGGAGGCCGGCTCGGGCGTCCTGGTCGCCGCGCCCACCGGCTCGGGCAAGACCATCGTCGGCGAGTTCGCCGTGCACCTGGCCCTCCTGGGCGGCCGCAAGTGCTTCTACACCACGCCCATCAAGGCGCTGTCCAACCAGAAGTACGGCGACCTGGTCAAGCGCTACGGCGCCGCCAAGGTCGGCCTGCTCACCGGCGACAACACCGTCAACGGCGACGCCCCCGTGGTGGTCATGACCACCGAGGTGCTGCGCAACATGCTCTACGCGGGCTCCAGCACCCTCGACGGCCTCGGCTACGTCGTCATGGACGAGGTGCACTACCTCGCCGACCGCTTCCGCGGCGCCGTCTGGGAGGAGGTCATCATCCACCTCCCCGAGTCGGTCACCCTCGTCTCGCTCTCCGCGACCGTCTCCAACGCCGAGGAGTTCGGCGACTGGCTGGACACCGTGCGCGGCGGCACCCGGGTGATCGTCTCCGAGACCAGGCCCGTGCCGCTGTGGCAGCACGTGATGGCTGGCAACCGGATGTACGACCTGTTCGCCAACCCCGACCGGGACGGCCGCCCCAAGGACGGCCCGCGCAACCCCGGCAAGGCCGTCAACCCCGAGCTGGTCCGGCTCGCCCGCTCCGAGCTGGACCGCAACCCGCGCGACCGGTTCGGCCGCGGCCGGGGCCGCAGCATGCCCAACGGGCGCCCCGGCCGGGTCTGGACGCCGGGCCGGGTGGACGTCATCGACCGGCTCGACGCCGAGGGGCTGCTGCCCGCGATCACCTTCATCTTCAGCCGGGCCGGCTGCGAGGCCGCCGTCCAGCAGTGCCTCAGCTCCGGCCTGCGGCTCAACAAGGACGCCGACCGCGCCCTCGTCCGGGCCTTCGTCGAGGAGCGCTGCGCCGACATCCCCGACGAGGACCTGCACGTCCTCGGCTACTTCGAGTGGCTGGACGGGCTGGAGCGCGGCATCGCCGCCCACCACGCCGGGATGCTGCCGCGGTTCAAGGAGGTGGTCGAGGAGCTGTTCGTGAAGGGCCTGGTCAAGGCCGTCTTCGCGACCGAGACCCTGGCGCTCGGCATCAACATGCCCGCCCGCTCGGTGGTCATGGAGAAGCTGGTCAAGTGGAACGGCGAGACCCACGCCGACATCACCCCCGGCGAGTACACCCAGCTCACCGGCCGGGCCGGGCGCCGAGGCATCGACGTCGAGGGCCACGCCGTGGTGCTCTGGCAGCGCGGCCTCGACCCGGAGGCGCTGGCCGGCCTGGCCGGCACCCGCACCTACCCGCTCAAGTCCTCGTTCCGGCCGTCCTACAACATGGCCGTCAACCTGGTCTCCCAGTTCGGCCGGCACCGCTCGCGCGAACTGCTGGAAACCTCCTTCGCCCAGTTCCAGGCCGACCGCTCGGTGGTCGGCATCGCCCGCCAGGTCCAGCGCAACGAAGAGGGGCTGGAGGGCTACCGCGAGTCGATGACCTGCCACCTCGGCGACTTCGACGCGTACATGGACCTGCGTCGCCGGCTCAAGGACCGCGAGAACGAACTCGCCCGCGAGGGCAGCAGCCAGCGCCGCGCGGCCGCCGTCGAGTCGATCGAGCACCTCAAGCCGGGCGACGTCATCCACGTCCCCACCGGCAAGTTCGCCGGCCTCGCCCTCGTCCTCGACCCGGGCCTGCCGCCGGTCAGCCGCAACGGCCGGGTCGGCCGCCACCCCGACTTCCAGGACGGGCCCCGCCCGGTGGTGCTCACCGCCGAGCGGCAGGTCAAGCGGCTCGCCATGATCGACTTCCCGTACCCGGTCGCCGCCGTCGAGCGGGTGCGCATCCCCAAGTCCTTCAACCCGCGCAGCCCGCAGTCCCGCCGGGACCTCGCCTCCGCGCTGCGCACCAAGGCCGGCCACCTCGAACCCGAGCGGTTCCGCCGGGGCCGCGCGGCCGCCGCCGACGACCAGGAGATCACCCGGCTGCGCACCGAACTGCGCCAGCACCCCTGCCACGGCTGCGACGAGCGCGAGGACCACGCCCGCTGGGCCGAGCGCTACCACCGCCTGCACCGCGACACCGAGGTGCTGGAACGCCGGATGCGCTCCCGCACCCACACCATCGCCCGCACCTTCGACCGGGTCTGCGGGCTGCTCACCGACCTCGGCTACCTGAGCGGCGACACCGTCACCGACGACGGCAAGCGCCTCGGCCGGCTCTACGGCGAACTCGACCTGCTCGCCTCCGAGTGCATCCGCGAAGGCGTCTGGAGCGGCCTGGACGCCGCCGAACTCGCCGCCTGCGCCTCGGCGTTGGTCTACGAGGCGCGCCAGTCCGACGACGCCACCGCCCCCCGGGTGCCGGAGGGCGCGGCCAAGGAGGCGCTCGGCCAGATGGTCCGCATCTGGGGCCACCTGGACGCCCTGGAGGAGCAGCACCGGATCAACACCGCCGAGGGCGTCGGCCAGCGCGAGCCCGACCTCGGCTTCGCCTGGGCCGCCCACCGCTGGGCCCTCGGCCACAGCCTGGACCAGGTGCTGCGCGACGCCGACATGCCGGCCGGCGACTTCGTCCGCTGGACCAAGCAACTGATCGACGTCCTCGGCCAGATCCAGGACGCGGCCGGCGAGGACGCCGAACTGCGCCGGACGGCCCGCAAGGCGGTGGACGGCCTGCGCCGCGGCATCATCGCCTACTCCTCGGTGGGCTGAGCTCGCCATTGATGATCGAGGGGGCGGGCTCAGCCGAAGCGGCGGCGTTGTCCAACCTCTGAGGCCCGCGCCCCAGGGAACCGGGCGCGGGCCGGAGGACGGGATGAAGGTGCTTCTGCCCCTGCCATCGGCAGGGGCAGAAGCGAGGTGATCCCAGGCGAGATGTTCACTGAGCAGGGTCCACCGGGGCGAAGTAGTCACGGAGCATCTCCGTCGTCCACGCGGGTTGGCGCACCTCTCCACGTGGGCCGAACTCCTCGAACCACGGCTTCACTTCGAGTACCGGGGTGCCGTCGATGGCGTCCAGGTTCTCGACATGAAGGTCCAGTCCGTCGACCTTGACGAGTCGGCAGCGGGAGGTCCCGAGCCAGTTGATGCGTCGCATGTTCCGGTGGCCGAACACGCCGACCTCGGGCCAGTCCGGATTGTCCCGGGGACGACGCGCGCCGAAGTTCAGGTCGGTCGGGTCGGTCCTGTGGAACCGGAAGATCACGTCGAGGTGGGAGAACTCCTCCAGCCCCTTCGTCGCGTCGAGCGGAAACCTGTCACCGTCGAGCCGGATGATGGCACGCGTCCCTCCCCAGTAGTCGTCGGTCGGTTCCGTACGGCCTCCCACAACATGCCCGAGCGTTTCCACGCTGAAGACCTCACCCACGTGCTTCCCCTCCCGTCATTGAAGCCCCTGCATCCCACCAATCGATGGACCTTGGTGCAAGGGGTTTTCAATCAGCGCTGAAGGCTCCACCAGGCGGTAGTCGTCGCATATGAAAACGAGGGCAGCTTTCCCGAGTTCGAGAGGGTACTGGTCTCGGCCCGCCGATTCGGACACTGTCAGCGTGGGCGGATCATGGCGGTGAGCCGGGGTGAGTCAGGCGAGGGCTGCTGGCTGTTGATGGCCTGGTAGCCCCAGGACTCGTACAGGGCCTGGACCTTGCCCTCCCCGGCGAGCGGATTGACCATCAGGGTGACGCGATCCTCGGTGCGGTGGGCGAGGAGTTCGTCGTGGATGCGGCGGGCGGTGCCGGTGCCGCGCCAGGGGGTGCGGACGCCGATCTCCTTGATGACCAGCACGGGGGCTTCGGTGAAGCTGTCGGGCAGGGGTTCGACCATGCGCTTCCAGTACCGGTCGCCGGCATCGGCGGTGTTGCCGTAGGCGTAACCGATCGGGACGTCGCCGTCGTAGCCGAGGACGAGTTCGAAGCCGGGTTCGGTGGCGTGCCGGTCGAGGCGCTCGGCGAATGTCTGGACGCGGTAGTTGACCAGGTGCAGCAGGGGCGCCCGCACGTCGGCGTAGACGTCCAGCAGGTCCTGGCGGGCCTGCTCGGTCAGGTCGGTTTGGTGGCGGAGCTCGATCGTCACGCGGTGGTCCTCCTGGTGTTGTGTGCGTACTCGGCCCAGGTGCGGGCCAGGTTGCTGTCAGCGGCCAGGTCGCCCAGTTTGGTGCCGAAGGCGTTCAGCATGCCGGTGACGCGGGGGTGGGCGGAGACCTCCGCCGGGACCGACATGGCGGTGGCGACGGCGGGTTCGAGGTCGCCCTGGCCGAGCTGGGCGTGGGCAAGGCGAACCGTGGTGATCGCGTGGGAGCGCTGCATGGCACCCCGGCGAAGAGCCATGCTGCGGTGCGCGTGAGCTTCCGCTTCCTCCCAACTGCCGGCCGAGAGGTAGGCAGCCAGGGCCAGGGAGTCGAGTTCGGCCTGGTCGTAGAAGGCTGTTATCCACAGCGGGCGGGAGGCGCCAGAGTCGGCCCGGTCAAGGGCCTCCTGTGCGTGCCCCAGGGAACGTCGCACCGCATTGGTGTCTCCGGTCAGGCCGTGGATGGCCGCGTGGCGGGCGTGTCCGAGGGAGGCGAACAACGGATCACGCCGGGCAATGGGCAGGTTGCGGGCAACGTCGTTGGCCGCGAGCGAGTCACCGGGCCGGCCGAGATGGCGGTAGAGGCTGCCGGCGTGGGACCAGATGCGGAACTGGATGGACAAGTCACCGGACATGGCTGCCAGGGAGGCAGCCTTCTGATGGTGCTGGAGAGCGGCGTCGAAGCGGCGGCCGTCGATGGCGGCCCACATCGCGCTCGACATGAAGGAGGCCGCGCTGGCGTACAGCTGAGCCCTGATCCGCTGGGTGGCCGTGCCGCGCTCCTGGAGGTCGAGAGCTTCGTCGGCCAGCTGGCCGGCCCGAGTCTCGATGCTGATGCGACCGCCATGGCGGTGGTCGCTGGCAACGACCTCGGCGAAGCGGGCCTGCAACTGTTGGACGTCGCTGATCCCGATCCGACGTGGTCCGGCTGTGGCGCCCGTGAGTGCGGCCACGGCGGTGCCCCCGGCGGCTGCTATGAAGTCGCGTCGCCTCACGTCTTCCTCCGTTGTGCTGCTTCGGGTTCGTCCTGTGGGGACGAAGCCCAGGTCCCCGGGCGGGCAGTCGAATACTGCCGTGAGCGCAAGGCGGATCTTCGCAGGCGGCCAACGGGTGTAACCAGTCAGCCAGTTGTGGACTGTGCGCTCTGATACCGTGCCGAGCTTCCCTGTGAGGATCTTGACCTCGGCGTTCACTTCGCGGGCTAACTCTGCCTTCGTCATGCGTCGTTCGGCCATCCGGAGGCGGAGTGCGACGTTGGCCACCATGCGGTCAACGTAGCTGTGGCGTGACGTGCTGTGCAGGGGGTCGGGTAATGAGGCGGTCAAGTTTTCCGGTTGGGCGCGGACCAGAGGCACTCGTACTTTGCCTCACCAGCCGGTAGCTGACGGTCGTTCACTGGTTACGCGAGGCCGTCCTCCTCTCGGGGACGGCGTCTGGTGCCAGGCCCGTCCTGCGTTCCGGGCCTGGCACCGGCCAACCTTCAACCGCACCCCAACCAGGAGTTCCGCCATGGCCTTCACTGCCGGCATGCCTTCGGGAGTCGAGCCGACGGCCGCCGTGACCGCAGCCGCCAGCGGTACCGAGTCGGTCGGCCTGGACCTGCCTTACCGGGCCGAGTCCGTGTCTGCCGCTCGTCGGCTGGTGCGCGTGCAGCTGGCGGTCCGGGGTCTGGATCACCTGGTCGAGGACGCCCAGGTGATCGTCTCGGAGCTGGCGACCAATGCGGCCAAGACCGGGTGCCGACTGCGGATGCGAGTCGAGATCGAACGGCTCACCGAGCAGGCGGTCCAGATCCGTGTCACCGACGGCTGCCGCGTCCTGCCGGTCATGGTCAAGGCCGATGGGCAGGACGAGGGCGGCCGGGGCATCGCTTTGATCCACCACCTCACTGGCGGCCATTGGGGCGCTGACCAACTGCCGAACGGCAAGACCGTCCACGCCGAACTGGGGGCTGTGGCATGAGCACCCGGCACCGCGGCCCCGACCGCGAGCTGCTGGGCGACGCCATGAAGGCCCTCGTGGTGTCCGGTCACCTCGTCGTGCTCGGTCTGCTCGGCTACCTGGTCGAGCACCAACCGCCTCAGTACCAACCGCGTGCCGCAGCCAGTGCGCTGGACACCGACCCGGGTACCGAATCCCTTGACCCAGCGAGGAGCCAGCACGATGCAGACCCTGGCCCGCTACCGGTGCCGCATCGCCCGCCGTCCGAACACGGTGGTTGTGCAGCCCGACGGCTTCTGCAATCTCAACTGCACCTACTGCTACCTGCCCGACCGAGGCCGGCGCACGCCGATGCCGGTGGCGGTCGCCGAGGCGGTGGCCCGCTCGATCGCCGAGTTCGCCGACACCACGGCCTCCTCGCCCATCGAGGTCCTGTGGCACGCGGGCGAGCCGCTGGCCGTTGGGCGGAAGCGGTTGGCCGAGTTGTTGGCCCCGTTCGAGCCGCTGCGACAGGCCGGCCTGGTTGAGCACTCGGTGCAGACCAACGCGGTGCTGATCAACCCGGCCTGGTGCGATTTCCTGACCGAGTACGGGTTCCGGATCGGGGTGAGCATCGACGGCCCGGCCGCCCTCAACCGTCAGCGCGTCGACTGGGCCGGACGCCCGGCCTTCGACCGGATCATGAAGGGCATCGGCTGCCTTCGGGAGCACGAGGTCCGGTTCTCCGCGATCGCAGTCGTCAGCGCCGAGAGCATCCTCAACCCGGAAGGGCTGCTGGACTTCATGGCGGGCCTGGGCTGCCACAGCGTCGGGCTGAACATGGAGGAGACCGAGGGCGTCAACACCGGCCGGGCGGTGCCCACCGTCGAACAGGCCCGCGAGTTCTGGCGCCGCACCATCGCCTGGTCGAGGCGACACCGTGAGCTGACCGTTCGCGAGGTCGACCGGCTGGGCAGCTATCTGAGTTCCGCCCGCGCCAACGGTCTGGCCGCGTGGGACGACGCGCTGATCGACCCGATCCCGACCGTCTCCGCTGCCGGGGACGTGGTCCTGCTCTCGCCCGAGCTCGCGGGCATCAGCGACCCGGCATACAACGACTTCCGGGCCGGCAACGTCTTGGAGCTGACCATCGGCTCCATGCTGGACCGCGCGCACCACCTGCGGTACGTGCGCGAGTTCCTGACCGGCCTGGACGAGTGCGAGGCCCGGTGCGAGTTCTTCGGCTTCTGCCGGGGAGCCCAGGCTGGCAATCGCTACTTCGAGAACGGGCGCCTGGACACCACCGAAACCAACTACTGCCGCGTGTCCAGGCAGGCCCTCGTCACCGCACTGTCCGATACCGTCCGAGAGGAGCAACCAGCATGACCATCCTCGAACTGTTGGCCGCCACCGATTCCCCCGTGGTGGCCGACCTGACGTCTGGTCACCCGGTCACGGTTGCCAAGTTCGACAACCGACCGACGTGGGACAACGTCGGCTCGTCGTTCGACAACCGGCCCACCTGGGACAACAAGACCAGCAAGTAGCACCACCTGAGCACCCGGGCCCGCACCGCGCGGTGCGGGCTCGGCCCTACAGAGCGGAGCCCCACCCGTGGACAGCATCACCTTCGGCCGCGTCACCGTCACCCTGCCCGCCCTGGACGAGCCCGGCCTCTACCTGTCCAACGTCACCTCCCTGGACTCCGCCCGGGGCATCGTCCAGGACTTTCAGTACGGCGACGCCGACTTGCGAGACCTGGACCTGGCCGACATCAGCCTCATCACCGGCCGCGTCAGGGGGCTGCGGGCTGATCGCGTCCAGCTCGACAAGGTCCGCCTGGACTCCGTCGAGTTCGACACTTGCGATCTGGCCACCGCCCGCATCGCCGACAGCAAGCTGTCCCGCGTCGTCTTCCGCAACTGCAAGATCATGGGTGCCAGCCTCACCGGCGTGGCCCTGGACAACGTGCTCTTCGAGAACTGCAGGCTCGACTACGCGAGCTTCGAGCAGGTCCGGGCCACCGGGCCGGTCGCGTTCTCCAAGTGCGTGCTCACCGAGGCATCGTTCACCGGCTGCGACCTGACCGGAGCGGTCCTGGACGCGTGCGCACTGCGGCTGACCGAGTTCGGACGGGGCAAGTACCAGGGCCTGGACCTGCGCGGCAACGACCTGGCCTCGCTGCGGGGTGTCGCCCACCTCGCCAAGGTGGTCATCGACCGGGCCCAGCAGGCCGAGCTCGCCGAAGCCCTGATCGCGGAGCTGGACGTGACCTTCGGCGACACCATGACCCAGCGCCGGTGACCCGAACCGGGAGGAGCCCGGATTGAACCTCGCCATCGCCCACACCGACCCCGCCGCCCTCATCGCCCGTTGCGAGACCGCTGGGGTCCGCATCGCAGGCAGTGAGCCGGAGTATGAGTCAGGGGCTGTCCTGCCTGCCGGCCCCTGGCAGCCGCTGACGGCCGAGCTGGCCGCACGGCTCATGCCCAGTGCCCGGACCGCCGACGGCACGCTGGTCGAGCTGGTCAAGCTCCCCGACTGCCCGGTGCCCGCGAGTCTGGCGGCGCTGGCCGACCCGCTCGGAGATCCGGACGCCGTTCACCTCGGCCAGGCCGCCAGCCCCGCCAAGGCCCTGACAACCACGCCCAACTATCAGGACGGCCGCTGCATCGGACTGCACGTCGACAACTGGGACCGCTTGGACTACGAGTCCAAGCACACCGGCCGACGGCGCCTGTGCTTCAACCTCGGCCCTGGAACCCGTTACCTCCTGCTCGCCGACATCGACATCCGCACCATCTGCCGCACCCTCTACGCCGACCCCGCCGGCCGCTACCCGCACACCGACGACCTGCGGGCCTACGTCGCCGGTCGGCAGCCGCTGCGGGTCTTCCGCATCCGCCTCGACCCGGGCGAAGGCTACATCGCACCCACCGAACTGCTGCCCCACGACGGCTCGACCGAGGGCCAACCCGAGCCGTCCACGGCAGCGTTCTGGCTCGGCCATTGGCCGCGCGGCAGCCTGTCCGCTCTGGTCTGACCGCTGGTGAATGGAACTGGGCAAGCCGGTGGCTTGCCCTTCCTGTACGGGGTGCCGGGGCGCCGTGCGCCGGTGCGCAGGTCGGTCGCTATGCGGCGTAGGTGGCTCCGTCGAACAATTGCTGCACACCTTTAGACCTCCCCCACCCTTGATCACCGAGACGTTTCCGCTGGACGAGGAAGGTGACCACTACTGCCGCGTTGGGACAGACGATGTGCTGTTCGTCGTTGAGAATGCCACCACGTGGTGGTCGCTGGTCGAGAGTCTCCCGGACGACCACCGACTTGGCTATGTGGCCTGGGGGTTGGGCGGCACCTTCCGGGCATCGATCCGCGTTATCAAAGCCAAGCACCACATCACGCAGATTAGGTACTTCGGCGATCTAGACACCAGCGGACTGCGGATCCCCTTGAGAGCTTCGACCACCGCAGTCGAGCTGGGGCTTCCCTCGGTACAGCCTGCAGAGCAGCTCTACCGGGTGCTTCAGTTGTTGGGACGGCCGCGTCCAGCTGCGGCGAAAGAAGCATCGGTCGGCGTCGGCACTGCCGACGAATTAGCCAAATGGCTTCCCGCGCAGTGCCGGGGGAGCGCCGCGCAGCTGCTGCTGGAAGGAAACCGGCTGGCGCAGGAGTGGGTGAGCTACCGCTACCTGCGGCAGTCCACCGATTGGCACTGTGATGTGCGCTGACCTTGCACATCGTGCTTGCCCTTCCGACAGGAGCTTCCTCGGTCGACCAACCGTACGCTGATGACATCGAACAATGCACCTGTCCGAGGTCTGGAGTGCAACTCGGATCGCCGTGCCGCTTGCGCGGTGTCGCGGTTGCTCCGGCTGGCGGCGGTCCGGGCCCTCAAGGCCCGGCTAACCTCGGCTTGCCGGGCACCAGAATGGCTGAGCGTCAGCTGATCGACATTCGGCGGTTTCATGCGTCGGCAAGCTAGCAGCAGCAACTGCAAAAGCCGCAGCGAGGACAGTGTCGTCACGTTGCCACGCGCTGTCTCGATGAATGGAAACTGCCCTACATACGTGGTCCGCTCCTGGCCTGCGGGAGGGTGTCGAGGAGGCGGGTGAGGGAGGTGCCGAGGCCCCAGCGGGCTGAGAGCTCCTCCAACGCCATGGGGTCGAGGGGTTCGTGGGGGAGGGCGGGGTCGAAGTCGGGGAGGGGGGCGTCGGGGGCGACGCGGACGACGGTGGGGGCGACGTCGAGGTAGGCGGCGCCTTCGACGATGTTGCGGCGGCGGGCCGGGGTGAGCTTGGAGAGCGGGTCCGCGGCGGCGGCGCGGATGGCGGCGAGGTCGCCGTATTCGTTGATCAGTTGGGCGGCGGTCTTCTCGCCGATGCCCTTGACACCGGGCAGGCCGTCGCTCGGGTCCCCGCGCAGGGCGGCCATGTCGGCGTACCGGGCGCCGCGTACGCCGTACTTCTCCAGGAGCAGCGCGTCGTCGGTGATCTGCAGGTTGCCCATGCCCTTGACCGGGTAGAGCACGGTGATCTCGCGGGCGTCGTCGACCAGTTGGAACAGGTCGCGGTCGCCGGTGACGATCTGCACGGGCCCCTGGGCGCGGGCGGTGAGGGTGCCGATCACGTCGTCGGCCTCGTAGCCGGGGGAGCCGACGCGGGCGATGCCGAGCGCGTCCAGCACCTGTTCGATCACCGGGACCTGGGGGGCCAGCGTGTCCGGCACCTCCTCCTCGCCGTCCTGGGCCGCTTCGGCGACCCGGTGGGTCTTGTACGAGGGGAGGAGGTCGACCCGCCACTGCGGGCGCCAGTCGGCGTCCATGCAGGCGACGAGGTGGTCGGGGCGGTGGTCGTGGACCAGCCGGGCGATGAAGTCCAGCAGGCCGCGGACGGCGTTGACGGGTTCGCCCTGCGGGGAGCGCAGGGTGTCCGGCACGCCGTAGTAGGCCCGGAAGTACAGGCTGGCGGAGTCGAGGAGCATCAGTCGCGGTGCGGTCACGTGTCAGATCATGCCGCACCGCGACGACAGGAGGGCGGCTTCAGTGCTCGTGCGGGCCGGCGCGGTGGACCGGGCCGTGTGCGTCGGCGCAGTGTTCGGCGGGCTGTTCGCCGGGGGCAGCGATCTGGAGCAGGGCGCCGGCCTCGTCCTCGCCGACGTGGTCGACCTGGAGCGTGCTGTGGGTGATGCCGTACTCGTCGGCCAGTCCGCGCTGGAGTTCGCGCCGGACGGCGTGGCAGTCGCCGCCGGGGGTGACCAGGATGTGCGCGGACAGGGCCGGCTGGTTGGAGGTGATCTCCCAGATGTGCAGGTCGTGGATCTCCTCGACCAGCGGTTGGGCGACCATCCGGTCGGCCACCGCGTCCGGGTCGATGCCGGCCGGGGCGGCCTCCAGGAAGATCCGCCCGGAGTCGCGGACCAGGCCGATGCCGGCCTTGAGCATGAGCGCGACCACGACCAGCGAGGCGATCGCGTCGGCCCGGACGAAGCCGGTGGTCAGCATGACGGCGCCGGCGACGGCGGTGGCGATGAACGCGTACAGGTCGGTGAGCACGTGCTGGAAGGCGCCCTCGACGTTGAGCGAGCTGCGGTTGGCCTTCGACATGCACCAGGCGGCGGCCAGGTTGACCACGATCCCGATCAGCGCGGTGACCAGCACCAGCGAGCCGGCGACCTCCGGCGGTTCGAACAGCCGGGTGACGGCCTCGTAGCCCAGCCAGGCGGACAGCACCAGCAGGGTGACGCCGTTGGCCTGCGCGGACAGGATCTCGGCGCGCTTGAGGCCGTACGTGTAGCCGCCGCGGGCCGGGCGGGCGGCGAGGCGCATCGCGACCAGCGCGAGGACGATCGAGGCGGCGTCGGTGAGCATGTGCGCCGCGTCGGAGATCAGGGCCAGGGACTTCGCGGCGAAGCCGACGACGACCTCGCCGGCCATGAAGACGACGATGAGCGTGAGGGCGCCGAGCAGCCAGCGGCGGTCGGCGTCGGCGGCGACACCGTGCGAGTGGCCGCCGTGGCCGCCGTGTCCGCCGTGCCGGTGTCCGCCGTGGTCGTGCGCGTGCTTGTGGTCATGCGCATGATCAGTGTGGGAATGCTCGTGCCCGGCCATCGAAGTCCTCTCTGGACGCACGGGTGGGGAGGGGAGGGGCGCGATCGCCCTGCACCCGAAGTGAACCGCAGAACGGACAAAGATCCAAAGGCTGTACTGGTGACCGTTGTCGTTGCCGTTGAGCGGCCGTTCCGAGGGGGCGGGCGCGCCCCGGCTACCCGATCAGCGCGGTGTCCAACTGCGCCGCGGTGGCCGCCCGCACCAGGGCCTGCATCACCCGCAGGTCGTCCCCCTGCTCCGGGTGCCACTGCACGCCCAGGGTGAACCCCGGGCCCTCGACCGCCTCGACCGTCCCGTCCGGCGCGTGGGCCGAGACCCGCAGGCCCGCCCCGACCCGGTCGACAGCCTGGTGGTGGAAGGTCGGCACCTCCACCTCGCTCTCCGGCAGCAGCCCGCCGAGCAGCGTCCCCGGCACCGGCCGCACCAGGTGCGTCCCGTAGCCGCCACCCGCGCCGCCGTGGACGTCCACCGGCACGACGTCCGGCAGGTGCTGGACGAGGGTCCCGCCGCAGACGACGTTGAGCACCTGCATGCCCCGGCAGATCCCCAGCAGCGGCATCCCGGCCGCCAGGGCCGCCCGCAGCAGGGCCGACTCCCACCGGTCCCGTTCGGGGGAGTCGACCTCGGTGCGGGGGTGGGCGGGCTGACCGTAGTAGGCGGGGTCGATGTCGGGCCCGCCCGCGATGACGAGGGCGTCGAGCCGGGCGAGCACCTCGGGTGCGCGGTCGGGGGAGTCGGGCGGGAGCAACACCGCGATCCCGCCGGACTCCTGGACGTACGCGGTGTACCGCTCGGGCACCAGGGCCACCCGGCGGCCCTGCCAGTTGCTCCAACTCGCGTCGACCAGGTAGGTGCTGACGCCGATGAAAGGCCTGCGATCCATGGCGGGCATTCTCCACCCGCACCGCCTGATCCCCCGTCAACCACGCATGTCGGCGCGCCACACCTGTCCGCCCTCTTCCGCGCCGTCCGCCGCAGGCCGTACGGTTCGCTGTGACCGCTTGAACTCGAAGAGTGATCGTGGAGGGTTCCGTCATGCCCGAGAACGCCGCCGCGGGCGTGCCGCCCCGGGCGCCGCTGACCCTGGACGAACTGCGCATGCTGGTGGACACCGGCGAGGTCCACACCGTGGCGCTGGCGTTCACGGACATGCAGGGGCGCCTGCAGGGCAAGCGCTTCGCCGCCCGCTTCTTCCTGGACGAGGTGGTCGAGCACGGCGCCGAGGCCTGCGACTACCTGCTCGCCGTGGACGTCGACCTGAACACCGTCGACGGTTACGCCTTCTCCTCCTGGGCCACCGGCTACGGCGACTTCGCGATGCGACCCGACCTCGGCACCCTGCGGCTGACCCCCTGGCAGCCGGGCACCGCGCAGGTGACCGCGGACCTGGCCCGGCACGGCGGCCACCCGGTGGACGCGGCCCCCCGCCAGCTGCTGCGCCGCCAGATCGCGCGCCTGGCGGAGTACGGGCTGGCCGCCGACATCGGCACCGAGCTGGAGTTCCTGGTGTTCCGGGACACCTACGAGCAGGCCTGGCTGGGCGGTTACCGCGGCCTGACGCCGGCGAACCTGTACAACGTGGACTACTCGATGCTGGGCACCGCCCGGGTCGAGCCGCTGTTGTCCCGGATCCGCAACGAGATGGCGGGCGCCGGTCTGGTGGTGGAGTCGGCCAAGGGCGAGTGCAACCTCGGCCAGCACGAGATCGCCTTCCGCTACGCGGACGCGCTGACCACCTGCGACCAGCACAGCGTCTACAAGACGGGCGCGAAGGAGATCGCCGCGCAGCAGGGGTGCGCGCTGACCTTCATGGCCAAGTACAACGAGCGCGAGGGCAACAGCTGCCACATCCACCTGTCGCTGCGCGACGCGGTGGGCGCGCCGGCCTTCGCCGACCGGGACGGACGGATGACCGACACCATGCGGCACTTCCTGGCCGGCCAGCTGACGGCGCTGCGCGAGTTCAGTCTGCTGTACGCGCCGAACATCAACTCCTACAAGCGCTACCGCCAGGGCTCGTTCGCCCCGACGGCGGTGGCCTGGGGCCGGGACAACCGGACCTGCGCCTACCGGGTGGTCGGCCACGGCCCGGGCCTGCGGATGGAGAACCGGGTGCCGGGCGGGGACGTCAACCCGTACCTGGCGGTGGCCGGGATGATCGCGGCCGGCCTGCACGGGCTGCAGCGGAAGCTGGAGCTGCCGGCACCGTGCCTGGGCAACGCCTACGCCGTCGAGGAGTACGCCCGGGTGCCCGGTTCGCTGCGCGAGGCCGCGGAGTTGTGGGGCGACAGCGAGCTGGCCCGGGTGGCCTTCGGCGACGACGTGGTCGAGCACTACCTGAACATGGCCCGGGTGGAGCAGTGCGCCTTCGACGGCACCGTCACCGACTGGGAGCGCTACCGATCCTTCGAACGGATGTGAGGCCGATGACAGACCCCACCGACCCCACCGTCAGCACCGTCCGCAATCCCGCCACCGGCGAGGTGCTCGCCACCGTCCCGGACACCACCGCTGGGCAGGTGGACGCGGCGGTCCAGCGCGCGTCGAAGGCGCAGCCGGCCTGGGCGGCGCTGGCACCGGGCGAACGGGCCCGGCTGCTGCGCCGGTTCGCCGACCAGGTCGAGGTGCACGTGCCGGAACTGGCCGCACTGGAGGTGCGCGAGGCCGGGCACACCGTGGCCAACGCCCGCTGGGAGGCCGGCAACGTCCGGGACCTGCTGGAGTACGCGGCCGGAGGAGTGGAACGCCTGACCGGCCGCCAGATCCCGGTGGCCGGCGGCCTGGACGTGACCTTCCACGAGCCGGTCGGCGTGGTCGGGGTGATCGCGCCGTGGAACTTCCCGATGCCGATCGCCGCCTGGGGCTTCGCCCCGGCCCTGGCGGCAGGCAACGCCGTCCTGCTCAAGCCCGCCGAGGCGACCCCGCTCACCGCGCTGCGGCTGGCCGAACTCGCCCTGGCGGCAGGGCTGCCCGAGGGCCTGTTCCAGGTGCTGCCGGGCCCGGGCGGGACGACCGGCCGGGCCCTGGTGGACCACCCGGCGGTCCGCAAGATCGTCTTCACCGGCTCGACCGTGGTCGGCAAGGAGGTGGCCGCCCGCTGCGCGGCCCGGGCCAAGCGGGTCACCCTGGAGCTGGGCGGCAAGAGCCCCAGCATCGTCTTCGCCGACGCCGACCTGGCCCGCGCTGCGGACCCGATGTCCTTCGCCGACAACAGCGGCCAGGACTGCTGCGCCCGCAGCCGGATCCTGGTCCAGCGCGAGGCGTACGACGACTTCCTGGCGCTGCTGCTGCCCGCCGTCGAGGCGCTGCGCACCGGCGACCCGGCGGACCCGGAGACCCGGCTGGGCCCGCTGATCTCGGCCGCCCAGGTGCGCCGGGTCGCCTCCTACGTCACCCCGGACCTGCCGGTGCTGGCCCGCGGCGCGGTCCCGGACGGGCCCGGCTACTGGTACCCGCCGACGGTGATCGCGCCGGCCGACCCGGAGGTGCCGGCGGTCACCGAGGAGATCTTCGGCCCCGTCGCCGCCGTGCTGCCGTTCACCGACGAGGCGGACGCGCTGCGGCTGGCCAACGCCACCCGCTACGGCCTGTCCGGCTCGATCTGGACCAGGGACCTCGGCCGGGCGCTGCGGCTGGCCCGCGGCGTCGCGGCGGGCAACCTGTCGGTCAACTCGCACTCCTCGGTGCGGTACTGGACGCCGTTCGGCGGCTACGGCGAGTCCGGGGTCGGCCGGGAGCTGGGGCCGGACGCGCTGCGCCACTTCACCGAGACCAAGAACGTCTTCATCCACAGCGAGGAGTAGCAGCCGATGACCGAGAACGACGCACCGGTGTGCCGCCGCCTGGTCGGCCGCACCGCCGTGATCACCGGCGCCGGCAGCGGGATCGGCCTGGCGGCGGCCCGCCGGCTCGCCTCGGAGGGCGCGAAGGTGGTCTGCGCGGACCTGGACGAGCAGTCCGGGCGGGCGGCCGCCAAGGAGGTCGGCGGCCTGTTCGTGCACACCGACGTCACCGACCCGTACATGGTCGAGGCGCTGTTCGACGAGGCGTACGAGACGTACGGGAGCGTGGACGTCGCGTTCAACAACGCGGGCATCTCGCCGCCGGAGGACGACTCGATCCTGACCACCGGCCTGGACGCCTGGCGCAAGGTCCAGGAGGTCAACCTGACCTCGGTGTTCCTGTGCTGCAAGGCCGCGCTGCCGTACATGCGGCGGCACGGACGGGGCTCGATCATCAACACGGCCAGCTTCGTGGCCCGGATGGGCGCGGCCACCTCGCAGATCTCGTACACCGCCTCCAAGGGCGGGGTGCTGGCGATGTCCCGGGAACTGGGCGTGCAGTTCGCCCGGGAGGGGATCCGGGTGAACGCGCTGTCACCGGGGCCGGTGGACACCCCGCTGCTGCGGGAGCTGTTCGCCACGGACCCGGAGCGAGCCGCCCGCCGGCTGGTGCACGTCCCGCTGGGCCGGTTCGCCCGGGCCGAGGAGATCGCCGCCGCGGTGGCCTTCCTGGCGAGCGACGACTCGTCCTTCATCACGGCGAGCGAGTTCCTGGTGGACGGCGGCATCTCGGGCGCCTACGTGACCCCGTTGTAGCCCCGGGCGGGCCGACAGTCCTGAGCGTGCCCGACGCACCCCTTCTCACCGTAATCTCATCGAAAACCACCGGAATTCGAGGCCGCGCTGATTTCGCGTTTATCCGCGTGCCTTTAGATTCTCTGTTGTGAGCGAGCAGATTCCCGCCGGGTGGTACCCGGACCCGAAGGACACCGGCGGCGACCCGAGGCCGCAGCGCTGGTGGGACGGCAGGGGTTGGACGGCCAGCACCCGGCCCGCACCCTCGGACGCCCCGGAGCCGGTGCCCCCGGCGGCCGGGGCTCCGGGGCCGGTGCCGGCCGACGAGACCACGGTGCTGCAGGGCGAGGTGCTGGGTAGCGGGCCGACCGTCCGCTACCCGGAGCCGCCGCCCTTCGGCACCGCCTACGGCCACGAGGCACCGCCGCCGCGCAAGCCCCGGCGCCGGCCGTCCCCGATGGTGATCGCCGCCACCGTCGCGGCGCTGCTCGGCCTGGGCACCGGCTCCGGGATCACCTTCCTGGCGATGGACGGCAACAGCGACAACCGCCCCCAGCGCAGCGCCCGGCAGGCCGTGCCGAACGGCGAGAACGGCCCCTGGAACGGCTTCCCGGGCCTCGGCGGCAACGGGAACGGCGGGAACGGCGGCAACGGGAACGGCAACGGCAACAACGGGAACGGCAACAACGGGAACGGCAACAACAACAACGGCGGTAGCGGCGACGGCAGCAACGGGACCGGTGGCAACGGCGGGCCCGGTGGGAACGGCGGGAGCGGCGGCAGCGGCAAGACCAGGCCCGGCGGCGGGAACGCGATCGACCTGGTGAACGGGCTCACCCTGCCCGTCCCCTCCGGCTGGCAGGGCGGCTACACCTCCGACGGCTACGCCTCGGTCGTCGTCGGCCCGTACCAGTGTCCGGACGGCAACGGCTCGTGCACCCTCGGCGGGGTGACCACCGGCCGGATCGACGGCGGCGGCACCGACGCCCAGGCGGCCGCCAAGGCCGACATCGAGAAGGCGGCCAAGGACTCGTACGGCGCCATCACCGGGCACCAGGAGCTGAAGTCCGAGGCGGTCAAGGTCAACGGCCAGGACGGTTACCTGGTCCGCTGGAAGGTCGACGCTCCCAAGGGCAACAACGGCTACGTGCAGACGGTGGTCTTCCCGTCCACCGACGGCAAGTCGCTGATCTCCGTGCACTTCGGCTTCGACATCGCCGACAAGGCGCCGGACCTCGGCCTGATGGACACCATCGTCAACGGCATCGCCGACTTCAAGGGCAAGCTGCCGTCCATCCCGGGCGGCGGGCTTCCCGGCGGCGCCACCGGTGGCACCGGCGGCACCAGCACCTGAGCCACCCGCTCCTCACACGGCGGCGGCCCACCCGGAGAGCACTCTCCGGGTGGGCCGCCGCCGTTCGTTCCGGACGGGGTGGAGCCGCGGAACCGGGCCGGACGGGGGTTTGGCCGCCCCGGCCCCGCGTCCGGCGTCAGGAGTCGCGTCGAACAGCCTCGATGCGACGGCGCCGGAGCACCATGCCGGCCCAGCCGACGCTGATCGCGGCGGCGCCGGCCAGCAGCAGCGGGCCGGTGGCCGACGTGCCGACGGCCGCGGCGGCGGTCGGGATCACGGCGCCGGCCGGGGAGTTGGGGTCGCCGCCGTGGCCGTGGTGGGCGACCGTGGACTTGGACGCGTCGGCCGCGATCTGCGCGTCGCTGGGCGCGGCCGGGGCCTGCGCGGTGAGCGCCGAAACGGCCGGGGCACCGGCCGCGGTGGCCGCGCCGAAGTCGACGTCGGAGCAGCTGTAGAACGCCTCCGGGCTGTCGCTGCGCTGCCAGACCGTGTACAGCAGCTGGCGGCCGGTGCGCTGCGGCAGGGTACCGGCGTAGGTGTAGAAGCCGTTGGTGGCCGTGCGGTCGACCTGCACCTGGGCGACCGGTGTCGGGTCGAGGTCCGACCACTTCAGCGGCTTGGTCGGGTCGTAGCCCGGCTTGGTGATGTAGACGGTCTGGGTGCCCACGTGCGGCGCGGTGGTGCGGAACTGGAAGGTGAAGGCGCCCGCCTTGACCGCGGTGGCCGGCCAGTCGGTGCGCGGCCAGTCCAGGGCCTGGTACTTGTCGCGGTTGGCCGAGCAGAGCTTGCCGTCCGGGATCAGCGACTTGTGGTTGCCGGCCGCGTTGGCGATGTTGACCTCGTTCCAGTCGTACAGCGGCTGGGTGCCGCTGGCGGCGACGAGGTCCTTGCAGATCTGGGACACCGGGTGCTCGGGGCCCTCGGCGTAGCAGGCGGCGACCCGGCTGACCGGGTTGGTCATGGTGCCGTGGGCGCTGGCGGTGCCTGCGGTGGAAACGGCCACCGCGAGGGCGGCGACGCCGACCGCGCCGACGGACAGGGCACTTCGCTTGATGGACATGGGGTGGGGACTCCTTGACCGTCGTTCCGGGCGGGTGTGGGGGGAGCGGACACGCCTGCCCGTTCGGGGGTCGCCGGCCCGGACCGCGGACCCCTGGCCAGAGCGTATGATTGGTCTGGACCAGCTGGCAATAGTCGTGCGTGCCGCGCTTCCTGACGGACTGTAGGCCCCCGAACAGGGCAAAGGCCCGACGGAACGGCCGGGTTAGGCGTTCCATCGGGCCCGCTTAAGGCTCCGGAAAGGTCGTCGGACGGCCGTTCGGGCGGTCAGGCCGCCGTCGGCCGCCGACCGGTCACAGGAACGCCTTCCCCTCGCCCCGGTACGTCGGGACGGTCCGGACGATCCGGTCGCCCTCGATCAGGTGCAGTTCGGCGAAGCGCTCGCACAGTTCGCCGGCCTTGGCGTGCCGGAACCAGACCCGGTCGCCGATCAGCAGGTCGTCCGCGGCCGCGCCGAGCAGCGGGGTCTGCACCTCCCCGGCGCCCTCCATCGGGTCGTAGCGCAGCCCCTGCGGCAGGTACGGCACCGGCGAGCGGTCCGGGCCGGCCGGGCCGGAGGCGGGGTAGCCGCCGCCGAGCACCGTCACCACGCCGACGCCGGGGCGGCGCACCACCGGCTGGCCGAACAGTGCGGCCGGACGGCCTTGGAACGAGCGGTAGTTGTCGAACAGCCGGGGCAGGTAGAGCCCGGAGCCCGCCGCGACCTCGGTGACCGCGCGCTCGGCCACGGTGGACTCCACGCTGCCGGTGCCGCCGCCGTTGACGAACTCCAGCTCGGCCACCCGCCGCAGCCGCCGGACCACGGCCGCCCGCCGCTCGGCCAGTTCGGTCCTGGCCCTGGCCTGCATCAGCCGGATCAGCTGCGAGCGCAGCGGCCGGCCGGGCACCTGGTCGCCCACCCCGGCGACGTGCCCCTCGTAGGCCATCAGGCCGACCACCCGGAAGCCCCGGCGGTGCTGGACGAGTTCGGCGAAGGCGCCGAGGTCCTCGGGGGTGCGCAGCGGGGAGCGCCGGGCGCCCACCCTGACCCGCCCGCCGAGCAGGTGCAGCGCGGTGTCCAGCTCCAGGCAGACCCGCACCTCGGCGTCGCCGCCGCGGGCCTTGTCGATCAGGTCCAGCTGGGCGGGGTCGTCGAGGACGACGGTGACCTCGCGGGCGAGCGCCGGATCGGCGGTCAGCTCGGCGTAGGCGGCCCGGTCGGCGGACGGGTAGGCGAGCAGGACGTCGCGCACGCCGGTACGGGCCAGCCAGAGCGACTCGTCGAGGGTGTAGCTCATCACCCCGGCGAAGCCGTCCACGGCCAGCGCGCGGTCCAGCAGCGCCCGGCAGCGCACCGACTTGCTGGCCACCCGGATCGGCTTGCCGCCGGCCCGGCGCACCAGGTCGGCGGCGTTGGCGTCGAAGGCGGCGAGGTCGACGACGGCCACCGGCCCGTCCAGGTGCGCGGTGGCCCGGTCGTACCGGAGGCGGTCGGAGACCGGGGCGGGAGCGGTCGCGGGTGCGTCGAGGATCACCATGGGCGCAGGGTGCCACACCGCACTACCGGTGGGTAGGCCCCGCGTGCAGGGAAGTGGGGCGGCTCGCGCGCGGTGGCATAGGGTCGGGCGGGTGGACCGCAAAGACTTCTCCAACCCGGCGTTCGTCGGCAAGGCCATTCCGAACCCAGGCTTCTCCGACGACGACGGCACCGCCGACCCGGCGCTCGCCGAGGCCCTCGCCCGCTGGTCGCAGGACCGCGCGGCCGAGCCGGAGGTGCTGGCGGCGCTGGCCCCCACCCGGCTGATGGTCCCGATCGTCGCGATCCTCGGCGAGGTCGAGGTGGACGCGCACGGGCACAAGCACGAGAAGACCAGCGACATGGCCGTCCCGGTGCTGGAGGCCCCGGACGGGCGCCGCGCGCTGCCGGCCTTCACCTCGCTCGACTCGCTCGCCCGCTGGCGTGCCGACGCCCGCCCGGCGCCGACGGCGGCCCCGCAGGCCGCGATGGTCGCCTTCTCGGAGCGTGCCGACACCCTGCTGGTCGACCCGGCCGGGCCGGTGCCGTTCCAGCTGAGCGGCGCCCGGCTGCGGGCGCTCGCGGAGAACCGCCCGTTCCTGCCGCCGGTCCGGGATCCGGAGGTGCGCGAGGCGGTCCGCGGGCTGCTGGCGGCCGAGCCGCAGGTGCTCACCGGGCTGCTGGCGGCCTCGGAGGGCTCGGACGGGGTGCTCGCGGTGGTGTTCGACCCGGCGCTGGACCAGGACGGGCTGCAGGCGGCCGTGCAGCGGGTCGGGCGGGCGGTGGCCGCCGACCCGGTGCTGCGGGTGCGGCTGGACCGGGGGCTGGACCTCGCGGTGCTGCCGGCGAGCGCGGAGCTGCCGGGGGAGCCGCTCTACAAGCGGTAGGCAGCGGTGGGGAGTCGCAGGAAGTGCGTCGGGGGCGGTGCGTCGCGTGACGCACCGCCCCCGAGTCGCGTCCGGGTCAGGAGTAGACCGGCCCGGTGAACTTCTCGCCCGGGCCCGTGCCCGGCGCGTCCGGGACGATGGAGGCCTCGCGGAAGGCGAGCTGCAGCGAGCGCAGGCCGTCCCGCAGCGGCGCCGCGTGGAAGTTGCTGATCTCCGGGGCGCCGGCGGTGACCAGCCCGGCCAGCGCGGTGATCAGCTTGCGGGCCTCGTCGAGGTCCTTGTCCTTGTCCCCGCCCTCGGCCAGGCCGCACTTGACCGCGGCGGCGCTCATCAGGTGCACCGCGACGGTGGTGATCACCTCGACGGCCGGGACCTCGGCGATGTCCCGGGTGAGGTCGTCGAAGCCGATCGCGTCGTCGTCCGCGCCGGGGGTCTTGGTGGGCTCGCTGCTCAAGGGGGGCTCGTTCCGTCGTGCCGGTGTCCGTACCCCTGGAGCGTACAAGGGCCCTTCCGGAGCCGGACAAAGGTGGTTGAGGTGGGGCGGAATAGCGTTCGACTCCGCGGCGCTGTATGCTTCGAGACTGACCGGCCGGGATCCCGTATGGGCACCTGGCCAGCAAGTGGAGGCTCCACCCAGGAGGCCCGAGAGGGCAACCGCGAAAGTCTCCCACCTGGTCGACCTCAGGGTCGACGGGTCCCGGTCCGCGACGGGCGCCACGGCGTCGAGTCGCAGCAGCGCTCCTCACCAGGGTGTTGCCCCCGGATTGTGTGGAGCCCCGCTTGTACCGAGCGGGGCTTTTTTCGTGTCGCGGTGCACACGGTGCCGAACAGGTGCCGGGCAGCGCAGCACGAATGAAGCCCCGCCCAGTGGTCGAGTCCACTACGTGCGTCCGCCGTCCGACGGCCGCATCGCAGAAGGTGCAACCGAGGAGGCCCCATCAGCACCGAGCCCCGCATCAACGACCGGATTCGCGTCCCGGAGGTGCGACTCGTCGGTCCCAGCGGCGAGCAGGTCGGCATCGTGCCGCTTGCCAAGGCGCTGGAGCTCGCGCAGGAGTACGACCTCGACCTGGTCGAGGTCGCGGCGACCGCCCGGCCGCCGGTGTGCAAGCTCATGGACTACGGCAAGTTCAAGTACGAGTCGGCCATGAAGGCCCGTGAGGCGCGCAAGAACCAGGCGCACACGGTCATCAAGGAGATGAAGCTCCGGCCGAAGATCGACCCGCACGACTATGACACCAAGAAGGGTCACGTCGTCCGGTTCCTCAAGCAGGGCGACAAGGTCAAGATCACGATCATGTTCCGTGGTCGTGAGCAGTCCCGCCCCGAGCTGGGCTTCCGCCTGCTGCAGCGGCTCGCCGACGACGTCCAGGACCTGGGCTTCATCGAGTCGTCGCCGAAGCAGGACGGCCGAAACATGATCATGGTTCTTGGCCCGCACAAGAAGAAGACCGAGGCGATGGCCGAGGCCCGCGCCCTCGCCGACGCCCGCAAGGCCGAGCGTCAGGGCCGTACCCCCGGCTCCGACGCCGCCGCGGACGACGACCTGGACGACGACCTGCTGGTCGACGACGAGGTCGCCGATGACGAGGCCGCCGACGACGAGGTGACCGAGGCCGCCGAGGCACAGGACGCCCCGGCCGAGGCGCCGGCCGCCGAGGCCGACGCTCCGGTCGAGCAGCCGGCCGCCTCCCAGGGCGCCTGAGCCTTCACCGGCCAGGGCGGCCCGGGAGACCGGCCCCAAGGTGACGGGGCGCCCCGCCCGGTCACACAGATCCATCCAGTTCACGCCCGCGTGGCGCAGGCCGCGCGGGCGCGGACGGGACCGACGAGGAGATACGGCGAAATGCCGAAGCAGAAGACGCACAGTGGCGCCAGCAAGCGCTTCAAGATCAGTGGCTCCGGCAAGGTGCTCCGCGAGCGCGCCGGCCGCCGCCACCTCCTGGAGCACAAGCCCTCGACGCTGACCCGCAAGCTGGCCGGGACCGTCGAGCTGGCCCCCGCTGACGCCAAGAAGATCAAGAAGCTTCTCGGCAAGTGATCGCCCTCCCGCTCGGCGCGAGCCGTGAGCGGGTCAGCTGATCCTTCCCGACCCATTCGAATGACGGACCACGTGAAGTAGTCCGTGGTCCAACCCAAGGAGTAATCAAGTGGCACGCGTCAAGCGGGCAGTCAACGCCCACAAGAAGCGCCGGGTCATCCTGGAGCGCGCCAGCGGCTACCGTGGCCAGCGCTCGCGGCTGTACCGCAAGGCCAAGGAGCAGGTCACCCACTCGCTGGTCTACAACTTCAACGACCGCAAGAAGCGCAAGGGCGACTTCCGTCAGCTGTGGATCCAGCGCATCAACGCTGCGGCCCGTGCCAACGGCATCACCTACAACCGCTTCGTGCAGGGCCTGAAGGCCGCCAGCGTCGAGATCGACCGCAAGATGCTGGCCGACCTGGCCGTCAACGACCCGGGCGCGTTCGCGTCGCTGGTCGAGGTCGCCCAGAAGGCGCTGCCGGCCGACGTGAACGCCCCCAAGGCTGCCGCCGACGCCGCCTGATCTTCCGAGATCAGTCGAGCTCTGACCGGACCCGCAGGCTCCCTGCGGGTCCGGTTCTGCGTTTCCCCGGATCTTCAGCGCCGCCCGCCACAGAGAACGAGACCATGCCGAGCACCGACACCCCCCTGCTCACCTCCCTGCGCTCGCCGCGCGTCGTCGCCGCCCGCCGGCTCGCCAAGCGGAACCAGCGCACCAAGGAGCGCCGCTTCCTGGTCGAGGGCCCGCAGGCCGTCCGGGAGGCCGTCGCCTTCGGCCAGCTGCCGGGCTCGGCCGAGCACGCCGTGGTCGAGGTGTACGTGACCCCGGAGGCCGCCGAGCGGCACGCCGCCATCGTCGAGGCGACGCTGGCCGAGGGGCTGCCGGTGCTGACCGCCACCGACGAGGTGATCGCCGACATCTGCGACACGGTGACCCCGCAGGGCATCGTGGCGCTCTGCCGCTTCATCGACACTCCGTTCGCCGAGGTGCTCAAGGCCCGTCCCAAGCTCGTCGCGGTCCTCGCCCACGTCCGCGACCCCGGCAACGCCGGCACCGTGCTGCGCACCGCCGACGCGGCCGGCGCGGACGCCGTGGTGCTCACCGACGCCTCGGTGGACCTGTACAACCCGAAGGCCGTCCGGGCCTCCGTCGGCAGCCTGTTCCACCTGCCGGTGGCGGTCGGCGTGCCGGTCGAGGAGGCGGTCGCGCAACTGCGCGCGGCCGGCGTCCGGGTGCTGGCCGCGGACGGCGCGGGGGAGCGCGACCTGGACCAGGAGCTCGACGAGGGCACCCTGGGCGCGCCCGGCGCGTGGGTGTTCGGCAACGAGGCCTGGGGGCTTCCGGAGGAGACCCGCGCGCTGGCCGACGAGGTCGTGCGCGTCCCGATCCACGGGCACGCCGAGAGCCTCAACCTGGCCACCGCCGCGGCCGTCTGCCTGTACGCCTCGGCCCGGGCGCAGCGCTCGCCCGGCGGCTGCCGCTCGAACGCCTGACCCGTACGCTCCCGGCGGCACCGGCCGAGGGCCTACTACAGGGGGCTGCGAGGCGCTAGGGTCTGCCTCTGTGGGGGGAACGGCACGGTGGGTAATCGGGGAGGACACCCATGGTCGGCAGCGGGCCAGAGCTCGACCCGGACGACCTACCGGACGGCCTGGTGGTCGCGGATGCGCTGGGTCGGGTGGTCTGCTTCAACCGGGCCGCGGCCCGGCTCACCGGCCTGCCCCCGGAGGCCGCGCTCGGTAGCGGGCTGGAGGACGTCCTCCCACTGGAGGACCTGGACGGCCGCCGCTGGTGGCAGCTGACCGACCCGTACGGCGGCCTGGCCACCCGCACCGGCCAGCCGGAGCGCAACCTGCTGCTGCCCGGCGGCCGCGAGGTGCTGGTCTCCGCCCGGTACGTCCGGGAGGTGCCGCTGGGGCCGCCGCAGCGGGTGGTGGTCGCGTTGCGCGGCACCGAGGCCCGGCGCCGCACCGAGCGCAGCCACGCCGAGCTGATCGCCACCGTCGCCCACGAGCTGCGCTCGCCGCTCACCAGCGTCAAGGGCTTCACGGCGACGCTGCTGGCCAAGTGGGAGCGGTTCACCGACGGGCAGAAGCGGCTGATGCTGGAGACGGTGGACGCCGACGCCGACCGGGTCACCCGGCTGATCGCCGAGCTGCTGGACATCTCCCGGATCGACGCCGGCCGGCTGGAGCTGCGCAAGCAGGTCGTCGACCTGGCCGCCGCGGTGCGCCGGCACGTCGAGCGCAAGGTCGCCACCGGCATCCCCGAGGAGCGCTTCGACGTCCGGATCAGCGAGTCGCTGACCGTCCTGTGGGCCGACCCGGACAAGGTCGACCAGGTGCTGGCCAACCTGCTGGAAAACGCGGTGCGCCACGGCGAGGGAACTGTCACGATCGAGGTGGCACCGGCCAAGGAGGTCGTCGAGGCTCCCCTCTGGGAGCGTTCGGGCACCCCTCCCCGCATCGTGGAAGGAACCGCGGTCACCGTGAGCGACGAAGGAAGCGGCATCCCCGAGGAGTCGATGCCGCGCGTCTTCACCCGCTTCTGGCGCGGTTCCAAGCGCGGCGGCACCGGCCTGGGCCTGTACATCGTCAAGGGCATCGTGGAGGCCCACGGAGGCTCGATCCGGGTCGACCGGGCCCCCTGCGGCGGCGCCCGGTTCCGATTTATCCTGCCCGCCAGCGTTCCGGACTTCATGCTCTGAAGGAGCATGAACGCACGCTCCGGGGTCCGCTGGACGGGCTTCCAGGCAGTCGCGCTACGCGCTGCGACTACACTCGACCTTTGGCGTTGTGGGACGCCCTGTGCGGCTGAGCCGCGGACACCCCTCTTCCCCGTCGTACGGAGAACGGCTGCCCGTGCCCCGGCCACACCGGGCGTACCGCAGAGGCAGCCACCCTTACCTGAGCACGGACGAGCAGGAGCACGGGAAGATAGAGATGTCGGCACCCAACAAGTCGTACGACCCGGTCGAGGTCGAGGCCCTCAAGCCCGAGGTGGTGGAGCAGGCGCGGGACGAGGCCGTCGCCGCCTTCGCCGCCGCCAGCACGCTCGACGAGCTGAAGGAGGCCAAGGTCGCCCACACCGGCGACCGTTCCGCGCTCTCCCTCGCCAACCGCGAGATCGGCGCCCTGCCCCCGCACGCCAAGGCCGCCGCCGGCAAGCTGATCGGCCAGGCCCGCGGCGCCGTCAACAAGGCCCTCGCCAAGCGGCAGGCCGAGCTGGAGGCGGAGCGCGACGCCCGCGTGCTGGTCGAGGAGGCGGTGGACGTCACGCTGCCGTACGACCGCGCCCCGCGCGGTGCCCGGCACCCGCTGACCACCCTGGCCGAGCGCATCGAGGACACCTTCGTCGCGATGGGCTACCAGGTCGCCGAGGGCCCCGAGGCCGAGGCCGAGTGGCTGAACTTCGACGCCCTCAACCTGGGCCCGGACCACCCGGCCCGCTCGATGCAGGACACCTTCTTCGTACAGGCCCCGGACGGCTCCGCCGACTCCGGCGTGGTGATGCGCACCCAGACCTCCCCGGTCCAGGCCCGCACCCTGCTCGACCGCGAGCCCCCGGTCTACGTGGTCTGCCCCGGCCGCGTCTACCGCACCGACGAGCTGGACGCCACGCACACCCCGGTGTTCCGCCAGGTCGAGGGCCTCGCGGTGGACGAGGGCATCACCTTCGCCGACCTCAAGGGCACCATCGAGGTGCTGGTCGAGAAGCTGATCGGTGGCGGCCTGGAGCTGCGCTGGCGCCCCTCGTACTTCCCGTTCACCGAGCCGAGCGCCGAGATCGACCTGCAGTGCTTCGTGTGCCGCGGCGAGAGCGTCGGCAACCCGGACCGCCCCTGCCGGACCTGCTCCTCCGAGGGCTGGATCGAGCTCGGCGGCTGCGGTGTGGTCAACCCGCGCGTGCTGGTGGCCTGCGGCGTCGACCCCGACCGCTACAGCGGGTTCGCCTTCGGCCTGGGCCTGGAGCGGATCCTGATGAATCGTCACAACGTCGCCGACATGCGCGACATGGTCGAGGGTGACGTGCGCTTCACCCTCCCGTTCGGGATGGAGATCTGATGCGCGTCCCGCTTTCCTGGCTGCGTGAGTACGTCGACCTGCCGGCCGGCGAGACCGGCCGTGACGTGGCGGAGCGCCTGGTCCGGGCCGGCCTGGAGGTCGAGACCGTCGAGCAGCTCGGCGGCGACCTCAAGGGCCCGCTGGTGGTCGGCGAGGTGCTCTCCATCGAGCAGCTGACCGGCTTCAAGAAGCCGATCCGGCACTGCCTCGTCAACGTCGGCGACGCCAACGGCACCGGCGAGCCGCAGGAGATCGTCTGCGGCGCCACCAACTTCGCCGTCGGCGACAAGGTCGTCGTGGTGCTCCCGGGCGCCGTGCTGCCCGGTCCCTTCCCGATCGCGGCCCGCCAGACCTACGGCCGCACCTCGGCCGGCATGATCTGCTCGGCCCGCGAGCTCGGCATGGGCGACGACCACGACGGCATCATCGTGCTCCCGCCGGAGTTCGAGCCCGGCACCGACGCGATCGAGCTGCTCCAGCTGGTCGACGAGGTGCTGGACATCGCCGTCACCCCGGACCGCGGCTACTGCCTGTCGCTGCGCGGCGTCGCCCGCGAGGCCGCCGCCGCGTACGGGCTGCCGCTGGCCGACCCGGCGCTGCTCGACGTGCCGCCGGCCAACTCCTTCGGCTACCTGGTCAAGGTCAACGACCCGGCCGGCTGCGACCGCTTCGTGGCCCGCACGGTCGTCGGCATCGACCCGACCGCCAAGTCCCCGATCTGGCTGCAGCGCCGCCTCCAGAAGGCCGGCATCCGCCCGATCTCGCTGACCGTCGACATCACCAACTACGTGATGCTGGAGGTCGGCCAGCCGCTGCACGCCTACGACAAGCAGCGCGTGAGCGGCCCGATCACGGTCCGCCGGGCGGAGCAGGGCGAGAGCCTCACCACCCTCGACGGCGTGCAGCGCAAGCTCTCCGCCGAGGACCTGCTGATCTGCGACAACAGCGGTCCGATCGGCCTGGCCGGCGTCATGGGCGGCGCCTCCACCGAGATCCTCGACCCGGCCGCCGGCCCGGGCACCACCGAGGTGATCATCGAGGCGGCGCACTTCGAGCCGGTCGCCATCGCCCGCGCCGCCAAGCGGCACAAGCTGCCTTCCGAGGCGTCCAAGCGCTTCGAGCGCGGCGTCGACCCGGAGGCCGCCCGCGCGGCCGCCCAGCGCGCCGTCGACCTGCTGGTCCTGATCGCCGGGGGCACCGCCGAGGCCGGGGTCACCGACATCGCCGCCCCGCACCCGGTGCGCACCATCACCATCTCCGCCGACCTGCCCGACCGGGTCGCAGGCACCGTGTACGGCCGCGAGACCGTGACCCGGCGCCTCCAGGAGATCGGCTGCTCGGTCGCCGGCGCCGACGTCCTGGAGGTCACCCCGCCGACCTGGCGCCCCGACCTCACCGACCCGTACGACCTCGCGGAGGAGGTCATCCGGCTGGAGGGCTACGACAACGTCCCCGCCCGGATGCCCGACGTGCCCCCGGGCAAGGGCCTGACCGAGGCCCAGCGCGTCCACCGCCGGATCGGCGTCGCGCTGGCCGGGGCCGGCTACGTCGAGGTCAACAACTACCCGTTCCTCGGCGAGAGCGCCTTCGAGGCGCTCGGCCTGGAGCCGGACGACCGGCGCCGGCGCACCGTCAAGCTGGTCAACCCGCTCAACGACGAGGAGCCGGCGCTGCGCACCACGCTGCTGCCGGGCCTGCTCGGCTCGCTGCGGCGCAACGTCGGCCGCGGCAACACCGACCTGGCGATCTACGAGACCGGCACCGTCTTCCTGCCCAAGGACGAGCTGTCCGTGGCCCCGCGCCCGGCCGTCGACCGCCGGCCCAGCGCCGAGGAGCTGGCCGCGCTGGACGCCGCGCTGCCGGACCAGCCGCGCCGGGTCGCCGTCGCCCTCGCGGGCGAGCGGCTGCCGTCCGGCTGGTGGGGCCAGGGCGCCGGGGCGTCCTGGGCGGACGCCGTCGAGGCGGCCCGTACGGTGGCCCGCGCGGCCGGCGTCGAGCTGACCGTCCGGCAGGGGCAGCGGGCGCCGTGGCACCCGGGCCGCTGCGCCGAGCTGGTCGTCACCGGCACCGACCGGGTGGTCGGCCACGCCGGTGAGCTGCACCCGCGCGTCGTCAAGGCGCTCGGCCTGCCGGCCCGCACCAGCGCGATGGAGATCGACGTCGACCTGCTCACCGCGGACGGCGCCGAGAAGGTCAACGGCCCTGCGGTCTCCGGCTTCCCGGTGGCCACCCAGGACGTCGCGCTGATCGTCGACGCCGCCGTTCCGGCCGCCGATGTGGAGGCCGCGCTGCGCTCCGGCGCGGGCGAACTGCTGGAGGCCATCCGGCTGTTCGACGTCTTCACCGGCGAGCAGGTCGGCGAGGGCCGCAAGTCGCTGGCGTACGCGCTGCGCTTCCGCGCCGCGGACCGCACGCTGACCGCCGACGAGGCGACCGCCGCCCGCGAGGCGGCCGTCGCCGAGGCCGTCGCCCGCACCGGCGCGGTGCTGCGCGGCGCCTGATCCCGTCGGGCCCCAGGGCCCCGTCCGGACCTCGGTCCGGACGGGGCCCTTCGCGTTGCCCGGAGCCCGCTCCGGGGCCTCTGGTCCGACCTGCGTCTTTGAAGAGTCTTGAAGAGACTTTGTCAAAACCCTTGCGGGGACGGGGAAGGAGGGCCTTAATTCTCGTTAGGAAAGTTTCCTAACCCTCCGAGGAAACGGAGCATCGTATGCGTCCCCAGCACCACCGTGCCCTCCGCATCGCCCTCGCCGCCGCCCTGGTGGCCGCGCCCCTCACGGTCGCGGCCGGCGCCGCCACCGCCGCGCCGACGTCCGCGACGTCCGTCCAGCTCAAGGGAGTCGGGCTGGACGACCCGCACAAGAAGGACATCGCGATGCAGCTGGTGTCCAGCGCGGAGAACTCCTCGCTGGACTGGAAGGCCCAGTACAAGTACATCGAGGACATCGGCGACGGGCGCGGCTACACCGCCGGCATCATCGGCTTCTGTTCCGGCACCGGCGACATGCTGGACCTCGTCCAGCACTACACCGACCTCAAGCCGGGCAACGTCCTCGCCAAGTACCTGCCGGCCCTGAAGAAGGTCAACGGCAGCGCCTCGCACACCGGCCTCGGCACCCCGTTCGTCAACGACTGGGCCGCCGCCGCCAAGGACACGGTCTTCCAGCAGGCCCAGAACGACGAGCGCGACCGGGTGTACTTCAACCCCGCCGTCAACCAGGCCAAGTCCGACGGCCTGCGCGCGCTCGGCCAGTTCGCCTACTACGACGCCATCGTCATGCACGGCCCCGGCAACAGCTCGGACAGCTTCGGCGGCATCCGCGCCGCCGCCCTGAAGAAGGCCAAGACCCCCGCCCAGGGCGGCGACGAGGCCACCTACCTCAAGGCCTTCCTGGACGCCCGCAAGGTGGTCATGAAGAAGGAGCAGGCCCACTCCGACACCAGCCGCGTCGACACCGAGCAGTCGGTCTTCCTCAACGCGAAGAACTTCGACCTCAACCCGCCGCTCAAGTGGAAGGTCTACGGCGACAGTTACGCCATCAACAGCTGACGGAACGCCAAGCGGGGCCCGGGAGCAGCACCTCGCTCCCGGGCCCCGCCACCGTCCACCGGCCGGTGCTCAGGCGCTCGCGGTGTAGTCGTAGAAGCCGCGGCCGGACTTGCGGCCCAGCAGGCCCGCGTCGACCATCCGGGAGAGCAGCGGGGGAGCCGCGTACAGCGGCTCCTTGTACTCGTCGTACATCGACTCGGCGATCGAGACGATGGTGTCCAGGCCGATCAGGTCGCACAGCCGCAGCGGGCCCATCGGGTGGGCGCAGCCGGCCTCCATGCCCTTGTCGATGTCGGAGGCGGTGGCCACGCCCGACTCGAACATCCGCACCGCGGACAGCAGGTAGGGCACCAGCAGCGCGTTGACCACGAAGCCGGCCCGGTCGCGGGCGCGGATCGGCTCCTTGCCGAGCTCCTGGGAGGCGAAGGCCTCGACCCGCTCGGTGGTCGTCGCCGAGGTGGTCAGCGTCGGGATGACCTCGACCAGCTTCTGCACCGGTGCCGGGTTGAAGAAGTGCAGGCCGATCACCTGCTCCGGGCGGGAGGTGGCGGCGGCCAGCTTCACGATCGGGATCGACGAGGTGTTGGAGGCGAGGATCGCGTCACGGCGCTCGACCACCTGGTCCAGGGTCTGGAAGATCTTGACCTTGATGTCCTCGCGCTCGGCGACCGCCTCGACCACCAGGTCGCGGTCGGCGAAGTCGGACAGGTCCACGGTGAAGGTCAGCCGGGCCAGCGCCTCGTCCCGCAGCTCCGGGCTCAGCTTGCCGCGCTTGACCGCCGTGTCCAGGGAGTTGGTCAGCCGGGTGCGGCCGAACTCCAGCGCCTCGCCGCTGGCCTCCGCCACCAGGACGTCCAGCCCGGCCCGGGCGAAGACCTCCGCGATGCCCGACCCCATCAGGCCGCAGCCGATCACTCCGACGCGCGCGATGTCACTCACTCAGTTGCCCTTCGGTGGTGCTGGGGGTCGCCCAGCGAACTGGTGGCCCAGCGAGCTGCTGGTCAACGGGCCGGTGTGCCGGAATGGGTGCACCGGTCACCGTCCCGACGACGTTACTACTCCGTACCGGCCAGTAGGTCACCCCCTCCCCGGCCGGGTGCCAGTGCGAGACGTCGTCCGAACGGGTGAGGCCGGGCCCGTCGCCCGTGCGCCCGGGGCCACCCCCGCCCGGCGGCCGGAAGAATGCCGCAGACGGGGGCCGGGGACGGGAAGGGAGCACACGGTGCCGACGGGATCGCTCGCAGGACAGGTCGGTCTGATCACCGGCGCGGGCCGGGGAATCGGCCGGGAGATCGCCATCGGGCTGGCCGCCGAGGGCATGGCCGTCGGCCTGGTCGGCCGCACCCACGGGACGCTGACCGACACCCTCAAGGAGTGCGCCCGGCACGGCTCTCGCGGCGTCGCCGTCACCGCCGACGTCACCCGCGCCGGCGCCGTCCGCGAGGCCGTCCGGGTCGTCGAACGCGACCTCGGCCCGATCGACCTGCTGATCAACAACGCCGGCCTGGTCGACCGCGCCGAGGTGCCGCTCTGGGAGACCGACGCCAACCAGTGGTGGCAGGTGATCGAGACCAACCTGCGCGGCCCCTACAACCTGCTGCGCTGCGTCCTGCCCGGCATGGTGTCCCGGGAGCGCGGCCGGGTGGTCAACCTCAACTCCGGCTTCGCCCTGCGCCCGGACGGCGACTACACCGCGTACGCCACCTCCAAGGGGGCGCTGCTCCAGCTCTCCGACAACATGGCGGACTCGCTGGCCCGCCACGGCATCGTCATCCTCGACATCAGCCCCGGCGCGGTCGAGACCGACATGACCGCCGCGATGCCGATGTTCAAGGACACGACGACCTGGGGCTCGATCCCGTACATGGTCGCGGTCACCGTGGACGCCGCCCGGGGCCGCTTCGACGGCCTGCACGGCCGGTTCATCCACGCCGGGCGGGACGACCTGGAGGAGCTGGTCAACCGGGCCGCGGAGATCCGCGCGGCGGACGCCCGGACGCTGCGGATGCGCCCGTACAAGGCGGACGACCCGATGGGCTGAACGGGCCCCTCGGGCGGCCTACCCCTCGGCCGGCGTGCCCCCCGGACGGCCTGCCGCGAAGAGCGGTCAGGCGCACAGCTGACTGGCGGTCACCGGCTTCAGGCCCGCCTTGGCGAGACCGTCCAGGATGCCCGGCAGCGCGTCCACCGTGCACTGGTGGCCCATGTGCAGGGCGACCACCGAACCGCCGCGCACCGACTTCAGCACCCGGCGCTGCAACTCGGCGGCCGACGGGTCGTTGTAGTCGCGCGGGTCGACGTCGAAGGACAGCACGTGCTCGTAGCCGACCGCCCTCGCCTGCTCGCGCACCGTCCGGGTGGCGTACTGCGCGGCGGACGGGCGGAACCAGCGGCCGATCGAGCCGGTGAGCCGCTGCAGCCGTTCGGCGCACTGGGCGATCTCGTCGTGCACCTGGGCCGCCGTCATCGTCGAGAGGTCGAGGTGGTTCTGGGTGTGGTTGCCCAGCTCGTGGCCTGCGTCCAGGATCCGGCGGGCCATCTGCGGCTGCTGGTCGAGCCAGCTGCCGACCGCCATCACGGTCAGCTTGACGCCGCGCTGCTCGGCGGCCTCCAGCAGTGCGGTGGCCTGCTTCGGATCGCCGCTGCCGTGGCAGGTCAGCGCCACGAACTTGCTGGTGCGCGGCCCGTTCACCACCTCGACCGGGGTGCCGGCGGCGAGCGGCGGCAGCACCGGGGGCGTCGGGGGCGCCGGAGGCGTCGGAGGGGGCGTCGCGGCCCCGGCGGGCGGCTCCGCTCCGGTGGCCGGGTCGGTACCGGCGGTCGACTCGGTACCGGCGGGCTGCGGCTCCGGCGGGGCGGACGGCACGGGGGAGGCCGGGCCCTCGCCGCCGTTCCAGGCCGGGTCGGTGGTGTGCTGCGGGTCGAGGGTGCCCGGGTGCACGGCGAGCGCCCCGGCGTCGGCCCGGCGCGGGGTGCCGGAGGCACACGCGCTGAGGAACCCGCTGGCGGCGGTCAGGGCGGCCAGCTGGACGGCGGTGCGCAGTACGGTGCGGCGGTCGGCAGTCATCGGCAGTCAGCATAGAGACGGCGGCCACCCGCGGCGATCCGAGGAGCGCCCCGGTACCGCCATTGACGTGCACACACGCCACCGTCCGGGCGTTGCGTAAACCTGAACTGCCGGTGTTTCACCGGCGTGTCGTCGGATACGATCACGGCGCACCGCACGCCACGGGAGGGTGGCCGGGCCGGACGCGGGGTCACCCCCGTGGTACCGGGCGGGCCCGCCGGCCGCCGAGGCGGTGCCATTTCCGGCAGTGAGCACGGCAGAGGGGGCGGAACAGGATGCACGAGGACAGCGCGGCCGTCGGCGGGGCCACCGGCACCGACTGGGACTGGGCCAGAGCGGACGACTGGCAGCCGCCGAGCGAGCTCGACACCGGGGTCCCGCACACCGCCCGGATGTACGACTACTACCTGGGCGGCAAGGACAACTTCGAGGCCGACCGCAAGGCCGCCCAGGCCGCCATAGCGGCCTACCCCGCGCTGCCGCTGCTGGCCCGCACCAACCGGCAGTTCCTCGGCGACGCGGTGGAGTTCGCCGCCGGCCGGGGCATCCGCCAGTTCGTCGACATCGGCACCGGCATCCCGGCCGTGGGCTCCACCAGCGAGGTCGCCCAGCGGGTCGCCCCGGACGCCCGGGTGGTGTACGTCGACAACGACCCGATCGTCGCCACCCACGCCCGCGCCCTGCTGGCCGGCCATCCCGCCGGACACACCTCGGTCATCGAGGCCGACCTGCGCGACCCGGCCGCCATCCTCGGCCACCCGGGCCTGCTCGCCGCCGTCGACCTGTCCCGGCCGGTCGCGCTGATGCTCGTCGCCGTGCTGCACTTCATCCGCGACGAGGACGGCGCCCAGCAGATCGTCCGCACCCTGCGCGACGCGCTCGCCCCCGGCAGCGCGCTGATCCTCTCCCACGGCAGCCCCGACTTCGCCTCCCGGGAGAGCGCCGCCGAAGGCACCCGCATCTACCGCAGCGCCAGCGCCCCCCTGGTGCTGCGCCCACGCGCCGGCGTCGAGCCCTTCTTCGGCGACTTCGAGTTCGCCGGCCCCGGCCTGGTCCAACTCCCGCTCTGGCGCCCCACCCCCGGCCACGTCCCCACCACCGAACTCCCCGAAGGCTGGCAGGACGTCTCCGCCTACGCGGGCGTCGCGTTCAAGCGGTAGCCCCGGTTCACGAGGCGGCCGGCCCCGGCGCCTCCCTCCTGCGCCGGGACCGGCCTCGCGAACACCCTAGGCTCAGCCACTGACAGCCCGTCACCCACCAGGTGTGCACCGGGCGAAATCGGCACGACAGCGCGGGCGGGCCGGTGCTAGCTTCCGCGCCATGGAACCCCTGAGCGAGAACGAGATCCGCGCGTCCTTCGTCAACTGCTCCAAGGGCGAGGCCCGTCGGCTCAACCTCCCCCGGAGCCTGGCGGAACTGACCTGGGAGAACCTGGACTTCCTCGGCTGGCGGGATCAGGGCGCGCCCGACCGGGCCTACCTGGTGGCGTCGTACGGCGGCGAGCCGGTCGGCGTGACGCTGCGGGTGCCGACGATCCGCCGCAGCCTCACCAAGACCAACGTCTGCTCGCTGTGCATCACCGCGCACGCCGGCTCCGGCGTCGCGCTGCTCGCCGCCCGCCGGGCCGGGGCGGCCGGGCGGGAGGGCAACACCGTCGGCACGTACATCTGCGCCGACCTCGCGTGCTCGCTGTACGTGCGCGGGCTGAAGAAGTCCGCCCTGGTGACCAGGCCCGACGAGTCGCTGCCGCTGGAGCGGCAGATCGACCGGACGGTGGGGAACCTGGAGGCCTTCCTCGCCAAGGTGCTCGCCGACACCGGGCACTGAGCGGGACGCGCCGACACCGGGTGCCGGCGGGGTCAGTGCCCGCGCAGCTGGTCGAGGTCGCGCCGCTCCCGCTTGGTCGGGCGCCCGGCGCCCCGGTCCCGCTCGCCGGCCGTCGCGACGAGTTCGCGCGGCGGCCGCGGCGGGCTGTTGTCGACCAGGCAGTCCGCCGCCACCGTCGCGCCGACCCGCTTGCGGATGAGCTTCTGGACCACGACGACCCGCTCGTAGCCCTCCTCGCGGACCCGCACCTCGTCCCCGGGGCGCAGCGCCTGGGCCGGCTTGACCCGTTCGCCGTTCACCCGCACGTGCCCGGCGCGGCAGGCGGCGGCCGCCAGCGCCCGCGTCCTGGTGAGCCGGACCGACCAGATCCAGCTGTCCACCCGCACGCTTCCCTCGTGTTCAGCCATTCCTGGAGCCTACCCAAGCCGCCCGAACCGGCCCGAGCCCGAGCCCGTGGTGCCTGCTGAGCCCGCTACGCCGCCGACGGCACCATCCGGGCCGTCTGCGGGGCCTCCTGGACCGCCCAGCCGTTGCCGTCCGGGTCGTTGAAGAACACGAAGGAGTTCCAGGCCTCGCCGTGCCCGTTGACCCGGCTGCCCGCCTCGAAGTGCTGGACCGGGCTGACCTCGACGCCCCGGGCCGCGAGTTCGGCGTGCGCCTTGTCGATGTTCGGCACCACCAGCTGCAGTCCCTTCACGGATCCGGGCGGCGCCGCGATGACCCCGGTGCCCACCACGATGGAGCAGGTGGAGCCCGGGGGAGTCAGCTGGACGACCCGGACCCCGTCGCGCAGCCGGGTGTCGTGGTCGACCGTGAAGCCGACCCGCTCCTCGTAGAACAGCTTCGCGCGGTCCACGTCCGACACCGGGACCACCACGACTTCGAGCTTCCAGTCCATCGCCCTCACCCCTCTCGGTGGGCTCTTCCAGTATCCGTCGAAACGGTTCCCCGTCGGGCCGTCGGATAGCCTGAGAACACGATGAATCCCGAGATCACGCCCGCCGCGGCGACCCAGTTCAGCACGCCGTGGGGCGCCTTCGACCTCACCCGCTTCCCCGAGGACCCGCGTGAGCGGCTGCGGGCCTGGGACGCGGCCGACGAGTACCTGCTGCGCCACCTCGCGGGCGAGGCGGACAGCGCCGCCGGCGCCGCGACCGACCTGGCCGGCCGCCGGATCGTCGTCCTGGGCGACCGCTGGGGCGCGTTGACCACCGCGCTGGCCGCGCACGAGCCGGTGCAGATCGTCGACTCCCACCTCGGCCGGCAGGCCACCCTGGCCAACCTGGCGCGGGCCGGTGCCACCGTGGACCCGGCCCGGCTGCTGACCACCCGGGACGCCCCGCCGGAGCGGATCGACGTCCTGCTGGTGCGCGTGCCCAAGAGCCTGGCGCTGCTGGAGGACCAGCTGCACCGGCTGGCCCCCGCCGTCCACCCGGGCACGGTGGTGGTCGGCTCCGGCATGGTCGCCGAGATCCACACCTCCACGCTCCAGCTCTTCGAGCGGATCCTCGGCCCGACCCGCACCTCGCTCGCCGCCCGCAAGGCCCGGCTGGTCTTCTGCACCCCGGATCCGGCACTGGACCCCGGTCCCAACCCGTGGCCGCACCGCTACGCGCTGCCGCCGGACGTCGGAGCGGTCTCCGGGCGCACGGTGGTCAACCACGCCGGCACGTTCTGCGCCGAGCGCCTCGACATCGGCACCCGCTTCTTCCTCGGCCACCTGCCGACCCCGGCGCCCGGGGCCCGGGTGGTCGACCTGGGCTGCGGCAACGGTGTGGTCGGCACGGCCGCCGCGCTGGCCGGGCCGGGCGCGGAGCTGGTGTTCGTCGACGAGTCCCATCAGGCGGTGGCCTCGGCGGAGGAGACCTTCCGCGCCAATCTGGGTCCGGACGCCCGGGCGGAGTTCCTGACGGCCGACGCGCTGGCGCCGGAGGTGGCGCCTCCGGGCTCGGTGGACCTCGTCCTGAACAATCCGCCGTTCCACTCGCACCAGGCCACCACGGACGCCACCGCCTGGCGGATGTTCACCGGTTCCCGGCGGGCGCTGCGGCCGGGCGGGGAGCTGTGGGTGGTCGGCAACCGCCATCTCGGCTACCACGTCAAGCTGCGGCGTCTCTTCGGGAACTGCCAGCTGGTGGCGGGCAACCCCAAGTTCGTGGTGCTGCGCGCGGTCAAGCGGTAGCCCGGCGTCCGCCCGGTCGGTGGCTGTCCGGTCGCGGGCCGGTGGCTGCCAGGCCGGGTGGACGCAGGGCGGTTTTCGGGCGTTCTTCGGGGTGCTGACCACAGCTCCTTGCATGAATGTTCCGTGATACGTATATTCATGCCACAACAAAGGAGGAACGCCATGGCATTGCGAGTCGCCGTCGCCGGCGCGAGCGGATACGCGGGCGGCGAGGTGCTGCGTCTGCTGCTCAGCCACCCGGAGGTGGAGATCGGGGCGCTGACCGGCGGCTCGAACGCGGGCACCCGGCTGGGCGCGCTCCAGCCGCACCTGATCCCGCTCGCCGACCGCGTCCTCGAACCCACCACCGCCGAGGTGCTGGCCGGCCACGACGTGGTCTTCCTGGCGCTGCCGCACGGCCGGTCCGCCGCCGTCGCCGAGGAGCTCGGCGACGGCGTCCTGGTGGTCGACTGCGGCGCCGACTTCCGGCTCCGCGCCGCCACCGACTGGGAGCAGTTCTACGGCTCCGCGCACGCCGGCACCTGGCCCTACGGCCTGCCCGAACTCCCCGGCCACCGCGCCGCGTTGAAGGGCAGCAGCCGGATCGCCGTGCCCGGCTGCTACCCGACGGCCGTGTCCCTGGCGCTGTTCCCGGCGTACGCGGCCGGGCTCGCCGAGCCGGAGGCCGTCGTGGTCGCCGCCTCCGGTACCTCCGGTGCGGGCAAGGCCGCCAAGACCCACCTGCTGGGCAGCGAGGTCATGGGCAACGTCAGCCCGTACGGCGTCGGCGGCGTGCACCGGCACACCCCGGAGATGGTGCAGAACCTCACCCCGGTCGCGGGCGAGCCCGTCACCGTCTCCTTCACGCCGACCCTCGTCCCGATGCCGCGCGGCATCCTCGCCACCTGCTCCGCCAAGGCGCGGCCCGGCGTGACCGCCGAGAGCCTGCGCGCCGCCTACGCCCAGGCGTTCGCGGACGAGCCGTTCGTCCACCTGCTGCCCGAGGGGCAGTGGCCGCAGACCAGCAGCGTCTACGGCGCCAACACCGCCCTCGTCCAGGTCGCGCTGGACGCCACCGCCGGGCGGATCATCGCGATCAGCGCGATCGACAACCTCGTGAAGGGCACCGCGGGCGGCGCGGTGCAGAGCATGAACATCGCCCTGGGCCTGCCCGAGGAGCTGGGCCTTCCCGTGAACGGAGTCGCACCGTGAGCAACAGTACGAACGTGGGCGTGACGGCTGCCAAGGGCTTCCGGGCCGCCGGCGTGACCGCCGGCATCAAGGCCTCCGGCACCCCGGACCTCGCCCTGGTGGTCAACGACGGCCCCGCGCTCGCCGCCGCCGGCGTCTTCACCGCCAACCGCGTCAAGGCCGCGCCGGTCGTCTGGTCCGAGCAGGTCCTCAAGGGCGGCCAGGTGTCCGCCGTGGTCCTCAACTCCGGCGGTGCCAACGCCTGCACCGGCCCGCTCGGCTTCCAGGACACCCACACCACCGCGGAGAAGGTCGCCGAGGAGCTGGAGCTCAACGCCGGCGAGGTCGCCGTCGCCTCCACCGGCCTGATCGGCGAGCGCCTCCCGATGGACATCCTGCTGCCCGGCGTCGCGCTGGCCGCCCGGGAGCTGAGCGCGACCGGCGGCGAGGCCGCCGCGATCGCCATCAAGACCACCGACACCGTGCACAAGACCGCCCAGGTCACCAGCCCGGCCGGCTGGACGGTCGGCGGCATGGCCAAGGGCGCGGGCATGCTCGCCCCGAGCCTGGCCACCATGCTGGTCGTGATCACCACCGACGCCGACCTGGACACCGCCGCCCTGGACACCGCGCTGCGCGGCGCCACCCGCACCACCTTCGACCGGATCGACTCCGACGGCTGCATGTCCACCAACGACACCGTGCTGCTGCTGGCCTCGGCCGCCTCCGGCGTCGTCCCGGACGAGGCCGAGTTCGCCGAGGCGGTCCGCACCGTCAGCGCCGACCTGGCCCGCCAGCTGATCGCCGACGCCGAGGGCGCCAGCAAGGACATCCGGATCGACGTCACCGGCGCCGCCACCGAGGAGGAGGCCGTCGACGTCGCCCGGACGATCAGCCGCAACAACCTGCTCAAGTGCGCCATCCACGGCGAGGACCCCAACTGGGGCCGGGTGCTGGCCGCGATCGGCACCACCGACGCCGCCTTCGAGCCGGACCGGCTGGACGTGGCCATCAACGGCGTCTGGGTCTGCAAGGACGGCAGCGTCGGCGAGGACCGCACCCTGGTGGACATGACCGGCCGCGAGGTCGTCATCACCGCGAACCTCAACGCCGGTACGGCGAGCGCCTCGTTGTGGACCAACGACCTCACCGCCGACTACGTCCACGAGAACAGCGCCTACTCGACCTGATGCCCGACAGGTGTCGCGCGCCACCGGTGCGCGACACCTGATCCGCGACACCCGATGCGCGACACCCGTTCGGACGAGGGACACCCGTGAAGATCGCACCCAAGGGCGAACAGGCCCGCAACAACACCGCGTTGCCCAAGGCGATGACGCTGATCGAGGCGCTGCCGTGGCTGGAGCGCTTCCACGGCAAGACCGTCGTGATCAAGTTCGGCGGCAACGCCATGGTGGACGAGAGCCTCAAGTCGGCCTTCGCCCAGGACGTCGTCTTCCTCCGCTACGCCGGCCTGCACCCCGTCGTGGTGCACGGCGGCGGCCCGCAGATCAGCGCCCAGCTGGACCGCCTCGGCCTGGAGTCCAGCTTCACCAACGGCCTGCGGGTCACCACCCCCGAGACCATGGACGTGGTCCGGATGGTGCTGGCCGGCCAGGTGCAGCGCGAACTCGTCGGCCTGCTCAACGAGCACGGCCCGTTCGCGGTCGGCATGACCGGCGAGGACGCGCACACCATGACGGCGGTCAAGCGGTACGCGGTGGTGGACGGCGAGCAGGTCGACATCGGCCTGGTCGGCGACATCGTCAACATCGAGGCCGGCGCGGTGAAGGCGCTGATCGCCGACGGCCGGATCCCGGTCATCTCCTCGATCGCGCGCGGCGCCGACGGCCACGTCTACAACATCAACGCGGACACCGCGGCGGCCGCCCTGGCGGTCTCGCTGGGCGCCGAGATGCTGGTGGTCCTGACCGACGTCGAGGGCCTCTACGCGGACTGGCCGAACTCCGACGACGTGATCAGCCAACTCGCCGCGAGCGAGCTGGAGGAGCTGCTGCCGAGCCTGGCCAGCGGCATGCTCCCCAAGATGGAGGGCTGCCTGCGCGCCGTCCGCTCCGGGGTGGGCACCGCCCGCGTCCTGGACGGCCGGGTGCAGCACAGCCTGCTGCTGGAAATCTTCACCGACGAGGGAATCGGCACGATGGTCGTGCCGGACGACGAACAGACCGTGACCGGGGGACTGGCATGACCGCGAACGAGCAACTGACCGGCCGGTGGCAGCACGCCTTCACCGACAACTACGGCACCCCGCGGATCGCGCTGGTGCGCGGTGCGGGCGCCAAGCTCTGGGACGCCGACGGCAAGGAGTACACCGACCTGCTCGGCGGCATCGCCGTCAACGCCCTCGGCACCGCCCACCCGGCGGTCGTCGAGGCCGTCAGCCGGCAGATCGCCACCCTGGGCCACGTCTCCAACCTCTTCATGGCCGAGCCGACCATCACCCTCGCCGAGCGGCTGCTGGAGCTCGACGGCCGGGAGGGCGGCCGGGTGTTCTTCTGCAACTCCGGCGCCGAGGCCAACGAGGCCGCCTTCAAGATCAGCCGCCGGACCGGCCGCACCCACCTGGTCGCCCTCCAGGGCGCCTTCCACGGCCGGACGATGGGCGCCCTCGCGCTCACCGGCCAGCCGGCCAAGCAGGATCCGTTCCGCCCGCTGCCCGGCGACGTCACGCACGTCCCGTTCGGCGACGTCGAGGCGCTGCGCGCGGCCGTCACCACCGAGACCGCGGCGGTCTTCCTGGAGCCGATCCAGGGCGAGAACGGCGCCATCCCGCTGCCCGAGGGCTACCTGCGGGCGGCCCGCGAGATCACCCGGGCCACGGGCACCCTGCTGATCCTGGACGAGATCCAGACCGGCGTCGGCCGCACCGGGTACTGGTACGCCCACCAGGCCGTCGAGGGCGTCGAGCCGGACGTCGTCACCCTCGCCAAGGCGCTCGGCGGCGGGCTGCCGATGGGCGCGGTGCTGGCCTTCGGCGAGGCCGCCGACCTGCTCACCCCGGGCCAGCACGGCACCACCTTCGGCGGCAACCCGGTGGCCGCGGCGGCCGGGCTCGCGGTGCTGGACACCATCGAGTCCGAGGGCCTGCTGGAGCACGTCCGCAAGCTGGGCGAGCGGCTGCGCCAGGGCGTCGAGGCGATCGGCGACCCGCTGGTCTCGCACGTGCGCGGCGCCGGCCTGCTGCTCGGCATCGTGCTCACCGAGCCGGTGTCGGTGCGGGTGCAGGCCGCCGCGCAGGAGGCGGGCTTCCTGCTCAACGCGGCCGTCCCGGACGCCGTCCGGCTGGCCCCGCCGCTGGTGCTGACCGAGCAGGAGGCGGACGCCTTCCTCGCCGCTCTGCCGGGCGTCCTGCGGGCGGTGCGCGAGAGCGCCCCGACCGATGCGAGCTGACCGTTGTCCGGGAGAATAACCACATGACCGTTTCCCACTCCGGCCCGTCCGCCGCAGGCCCGTCGCCGCAGGTGCCGCAGACCCGCACCGCGCGGCACCGGCGGATCGTGGACCTGCTCACCCGCCAGCCCGTGCGCTCGCAGAGCCAGCTCGCCAAGCTGCTCGCCGACGACGGACTCGTGGTCACCCAGGCGACCCTCTCCCGGGACCTGGACGAGCTGGGCGCGGTCAAGATCCGCAACCGGGACGGCGCGCTGATCTACGCCGTCCCGGCGGAGGGCGGCGACCGCACGCCGCGCGCGCCGATGGGGGAGTCGGCCAGCGAGGGCCGGATGGCCCGGCTGGCCGGCGAGCTGATGGTCTCCGCGACGGCCTCCGGCAACCTGGTGGTGCTGCGCACCCCTCCGGGGGCCGCGCAGTTCCTCGCCTCGGCGATCGACCAGGCGGAGGTGTTCGAGATCATCGGCACCATCGCCGGCGACGACACCGTCCTGCTGATCAGCCGGGACCCGGCGGGCGGCCAGGCGCTCGCCGACCACCTCATGCAACTCGCCCAGGCGAAGGCGCAGTAGCGAGCGACGACGCGAGACCCCGACACGACGCGACACGAAACCCCGACCGGTGGAGACTTCCCCGGCCGGGGTTTTGTGTTTCATACGGACTAGTGCATACTTATGCCTGTCGCCGTAAACCTGTACGGAAACCCTGTACGTAGAGCTGTAAGGAGAAAGCCGTGGCCGAGCGCGTCGTACTCGCCTACTCGGGCGGACTGGACACCTCCGTCTGCATCGGCTGGATCGCCGAGGAGACGGGCGCCGAGGTCATCGCCGTCGCCGTCGACGTCGGCCAGGGCGGCGAGGACCTGGAGGCGATCCGCCAGCGGGCGCTGGACTGCGGCGCCGTCGAGGCCGAGGTCGCGGACGCCCGCGACGAGTTCGCCGACGAGTACTGCCTCCCGGCGATCAAGGCCAACGCGCTCTACCAGGGCCAGTACCCGCTGGTCTCCGCGCTGTCCCGGCCGGTCATCGTCAAGCACCTGGCCGCCGCCGCCCGCAAGCACGGCGCCACCACCGTCGCGCACGGCTGCACCGGCAAGGGCAACGACCAGGTCCGGTTCGAGGTCGGCATCAACTCCCTGGCCCCCGGCCTGAAGTGCATCGCCCCGGTGCGCGACTACGCGATGACCCGGGACAAGGCGATCGCCTTCGCCGAGGCCAAGGGCCTGCCGATCGCCACCACCAAGAAGTCCCCCTACTCGATCGACCAGAACGTCTTCGGCCGGGCCGTCGAGACCGGCTTCCTGGAGGACATCTGGAACGCCCCGATCGAGGACGTCTACGACTACACCCAGGACCCGGCCGCCCCGCGCGAGGCCGACGAGGTGGTCATCACCTTCGACGCCGGCGTCCCGGTGGCGATCGACGGCCGCAAGGTCACCGTCCTCCAGGCCATCGAGGAGCTCAACAAGCGGGCCGGCGCCCAGGGCATCGGCCGGCTGGACATGGTCGAGGACCGGCTGGTCGGCATCAAGTCCCGGGAGATCTACGAGGCCCCCGGCGCGATCGCCCTGATCACCGCCCACCAGGCCCTGGAGAACGTCACCGTCGAGCGCGAACTCGCCCGCTACAAGCGGCAGGTGGAGCAGCGCTGGGCCGAACTCGTCTACGACGGCCTCTGGTTCTCCCCGCTCAAGCGCGCGCTGGACGGCTTCGTGAACGAGGCCAACCAGCACGTCTCCGGCGAGATCCGGATGGTCCTGCACGGCGGCCGGGCCGTGGTCGACGGCCGCAGGTCCGACCAGTCGCTGTACGACTTCAACCTCGCCACCTACGACACCGGCGACACCTTCGACCAGTCGATGTCCAAGGGCTTCATCGAGATCTTCGGGATGTCCTCGAAGCTCGCCGCCCGCCGCGACCTCGCCTGATCCCCTCCCGTCCCCACCCCCCTTCCCCGTCAGGAGCCCACGCGATGTCCGCCGACCAGCACGCCGACCAGACCGCCGACGTCCGCCTCTGGGGCGCGCGCTTCGCCGACGGCCCGTCCGAGGCGCTGGCCAGGCTCTCCGCCTCGGTCCACTTCGACTGGCGCCTCGCGCCGTACGACATCGCCGGCTCCAAGGCCCACGCCCGGGTCCTGCACAAGGCCGGCCTGCTCTCCGAGGACGAGCTCGCCGCGATGCTGGCCGGCCTCGACCAGCTGCTCGCCGACGTCCAGGCGGGCACCTTCACCGGGACGGTCGCCGACGAGGACGTGCACACCGCCCTGGAGCGCGGCCTGCTGGAGCGCCTCGGCGCCGACCTCGGCGGCAAGCTGCGGGCCGGGCGCTCGCGCAACGACCAGATCGCCACCCTGTTCCGGATGTACCTGCGGGACCACGCCAGGACCATCGGCGCCCTGGTGCTCGACCTCCAGCACGCCCTGGTCGGCCTCGCCGAGGCGCACCCGGACACCGCGATGCCGGGCCGCACCCACCTCCAGCACGCCCAGCCCGTCCTCTTCGCCCACCACGTCCTCGCGCACGTGCAGGCCCTCGGCCGGGATGCCGAGCGGCTGCGCCAGTGGGACGCCCGCACCGCCGTCTCCCCGTACGGCTCCGGGGCGCTGGCCGGCTCCTCGCTCGGCCTCGACCCGCAGGCCGTCGCCGCCGACCTCGGCTTCGAGGGCGGCTCGGTCGGCAACTCCATCGACGGCACGGCCTCGCGCGACTTCGTCGCCGAGTTCGCGTTCGTGACCGCGATGATCGGCATCAACCTCTCCCGGATCGCGGAGGAGGTGATCATCTGGAACACCAAGGAGTTCGGCTTCATCACGCTGCACGACGCCTTCTCCACCGGTTCCTCGATCATGCCGCAGAAGAAGAACCCGGACATCGCCGAGCTCGCCCGGGGCAAGTCCGGCCGGCTGATCGGCAACCTGACCGGCCTGCTGGCCACCCTCAAGGCCCTGCCGCTCGCCTACAACCGGGACCTCCAGGAGGACAAGGAGCCGGTGTTCGACTCCTGCGACACGCTGGAGGTGCTGCTGCCCGCGTTCACCGGGATGATGGCCACCCTCACCGTGCACCGGGAGCGGTTGGAGGAGCTGGCCCCGGCCGGCTTCTCGCTCGCCACCGACATCGCCGAGTGGCTGGTCAAGCAGGGCGTGCCGTTCCGGGTCGCGCACGAGGTGGCCGGTGCCTGCGTCAAGGTCTGCGAAGCCGAGGGCATCGAGCTGTCCGACCTGACGGACGAGCAGTTCGCGGCGATCTCGGTGCACCTGACGCCCGAGGTGCGGTCGGTGCTCAGCGTGCACGGCGCCATCGCCTCGCGCAACGGGCGCGGCGGCACCGCGCCGTCGGCGGTGGCGGTCCAGCTCGCCGAGGTGAAGGCGGACCTGGCGCGGCAGCAGGAGTGGATCCAGGGCTGACCACCGGTCTGCGGGGGAGGGGCGTGACGGTCCGACCGTCGCGCCCCTCCGGCGTCCGCACCCCCGGTCGGGCGTAACCCGACCCGCCCCGGCCCGTCATGCACGGTGTGTGCACAACCCTTCCGCCCGTCCCCTCCGCCGAGGACGTCTTCCTCGCCGAACGCCGCCGCCGCGTGGTCCGCGAGACCGTGGCCGGCCTGCCGGGCCGCTGCCCCGAGCTGGTCGCCGCCCTCGCCGAGGATCCGCCGCCGACCTACCGGGAGCTCTCCGAACGCCTCGGCATGCCGCGCGGCTCGATCGGGCCCACCCGCTCCCGCTGCCTCGCCTGCCTGCGGATCCTCCTGCACGCCGAGCGGTACCCGTGAGCGGTACCCGTGAGCGGTGCCCGCGAGCGGCCGGTGACGCTCCGCACGCGGATCACCCCGGAGACGGCTCCGCCCGGGTGACGCTCCGCACGCCCGTCTCCCGCGTGACCCTCGCCACGTCGAGCCGTCGCCGCCCCCGGCCGCGCCCCGCGCGCGGCGCCCTCCACCCGCCCCACCACCCGCCCCGCCCCCGCGTGACCCTCGCCACGTCTGACGCCCCGGAGGTTGAGAGCAGCTGACACCCGGGTAGAGCGCTGGCGAACGTAGCTCTTGACGGTGCCGCGATCACTCGGATACTGAGCGTGAGCGCGTCGCCGTCGACCCGGTCACTTCCGGGCCGCGCGGCTGGTACGTTCGTGCGCCACCCCCGGTCAGGGCAGATCCCCGGCCGGGACATCTCCGGCAGGGCATCCGGTGCGTCACCCTCACGTTTGCGCGCCGGGCACGACGATGGGGAGGCCCCAGCACATGGGCATGAGCGTGATCATCTCGGCGGCGGACGCCGAGGACGCGGAGCAGATCCTCAAGCTCCAGTACCTCGGCTACCAGCCCGAGGCGGAGCTGTACGGCGACTGGGCGATCGAGCCCCTGACGCAGAGCCTGGAGAGCCTGCGCGCCGAACTGTCCGGGCAGTACGTCCTGGTCGCCCGGCTGGGCGACGAGGTGGTCGGCACCATCCGCGGTCACGTCGACGCCGAGGGCGTCGGCCGGATAGGGCGCCTGGTCGTCCACCCGAGGATGCAGCGGCACGGCCTGGGCGGCCGGCTGCTGGACGCGCTGGAGCGCCGCCTCGCCGAGGACGGCCGTCCGGTGACCTCCTACCGCCTGTTCACCGGCCACCGCAGCCTCGGCAACCTGCGGCTGTACACCCGCCTGGGCTACCGGCAGTCCGCGGTCGAGCCGGTCACCGACCGGCTCAGCCTGGTACACCTGGAGAAGCCCGCCGTGGTGTCGCTCGCCGCGACCGCCTGAGCCCTCCGCCCGTTCCGGCCCGCACGGCGCCGCCACCATCCGGACACTCCGGTGGCGGCGCCGAGCCGCATCGTCGCTGGTGGCGGCGCCGGGTGTCCGCATTGCGGACATCACATCCAAGTAATTGGGTCCAAATCGACCCATCTGATTTACTGGCTCACATGACTGCGACGACGAAATGGACCCCCACCGGCACCCTGCCGGCAGGTGAGCGCGCCATGTGCCGTCGAATGTGTCACCGCTGAGGGCCACCGCCCCCGGCACCCGGTTGAGGGTGCCCCCACCTCGCGCCCCGAAGCGAGACCCGGCGTCGTTCCCGTCCGTGCGAGCGCGCCCAGCCTGCCACACCCCTTCTCCCCGCCTGCCCACCCATGGGCGGGTGGTCGTCCACGACGACTCGTGCCGGTGACTCCTGCCCGATGACTCGTAAGGGCCACGCCGTCGCGCGGCCCGGCCGCCCAGCGGCCACGATCAAGAGGTGGCAGGTCCGGATCCCCCTGGCGAAGCGCCGTGCACGTCGCCGACCGCACCCCGGTCGGGCGGCCGCCCGCCGCCCGCCCCCGACCCACGGAAGCAGCTGTGATCACCACCACGGACCTCACGAAGGTCTACCGCTCCCGAGGCCGCGAGGTGAGCGCCCTCGCCGGCGTCGACCTGCACGTCCGCCCTGGCGAGGTCTACGGAGTCGTCGGCACCAGCGGCGCCGGCAAGTCCACGCTCATCCGCTGCGTGAACATGCTGGAGCGTCCGACCTCCGGCACCGTCACGGTGGACGGGGTCGAGCTGACCGCGCTGTCCGGCGGCGAGAACCGGGCCGGCCGGGAGCTGCGGGAGGCGCGGCGCCGGATCGGCATGGTCTTCCAGCACTTCAACCTGCTCTCCTCGCGGACCGTCCAGCAGAACGTCGAGCTCCCGCTGGAGATCGTCGGGCTGGACCGCACCCAGCGCCGCCGCAAGGCCGCCGAACTGCTCGACCTGGTCGGCCTCGGCGACAAGGCCCGCAGCTACCCCAACCAGCTCTCCGGCGGCCAGAAGCAGCGCGTCGGCATCGCCCGGGCCCTGGCCGGCGACCCCAAGGTGCTGCTCTCCGACGAGGCCACCTCGGCGCTCGACCCGGAGACCACCCGTTCGATCCTCAAGCTGCTGCGCGACCTCAACCAGCAGCTCGGCCTCACCGTCCTGCTGATCACCCACGAGATGGACGTCATCAAGTCCGTCTGCGACTCCGCGGCGCTGATGCGCGGCGGCCGGGTGGTCGAGTCCGGCAGGCTGACCGACCTGCTGGCCCAGCCCGGCTCCGAGCTGGCCCGCGAGCTGTTCCCGCTCAGCGAGTTCGGCACCGGCCACCCCGGCTCGACCGTGCTGGAGATCACCTTCCAGGGCGACTCCTCGGCCCAGCCCTTCGTCTCCCAGCTGGCCCGCACCTACCAGATCGACATCAACATCCTCGGCGCCGCGGTGGAGACGATCGCCGGTCGGATGGTCGGCCGGATGCGGGTCGAGCTCTCCGGCGGCCACCAGGACAACGTGGTGCCGATCGGCTACCTGCGCGAGCAGGGCCTGCAGGTGGACGTACTGGGCGCGGCGGACGGAGCGGTGGCATGACCTGGGACCAGATGTGGGCCCTGATGGGGCCCGCCACGCAGGAGACCTTCCAGATGGTCGGCGTCTCCACGGCCGTCACCGTGCTGCTCGGCCTGCCGCTGGGCATCCTGCTGGTGCTGACCGACAAGGGCGGGCTGCTGGCCAACCGGGCCGTCAACAAGTCGATCGCCTTCGTGGTGAACATCGCCCGCTCGGTGCCGTTCATCATCCTGATGATCGCGCTGATCTCCTTCACCCGCTGGCTGGTCGGCACCTCCATCGGCTGGCAGGCGGCGACCGTGCCGCTCACCATCGGCGCCATCCCGTTCTTCGCCCGCCTGGTCGAGACCTCCGTCCGCGAGGTCGACCGCGGCCTGGTCGAGGCGGTCCAGGCGATGGGCGGCAGCACCTGGACGATCGTCCGCAAGACCCTGCTCCCGGAGGCGCTGCCCGGCATCGCCGCCTCGGTGACCACCACGATCATCACGCTGATCAGCTACTCCGCGATGGCCGGCACGGTCGGCGGCGGCGGCCTCGGCACGCTCGCCGTCAACTACGGCTACCAGCGCTTCGAGACGGCCTTCATGTGGGTCATCGTGGCCGAGCTGGTGATCCTCGTCACCGCCGTCCAGCTGATCGGCGACTTCGCCGTCCGGCGCCTCGCCAACCGCGGCGGCACCGGCGGCCGGACCCGCCTGCTGGGCCGCACCCCGGCCGGACCGGCCGCCCCCGACGCGGACCTCGTCGCCCCCTAGACCTCCCGGGTCCGACACCGGACCACGGCTCCCCGTATCACGCAGAAAGGCACTTTTCGTGCGCAACGCCCTGAAGTTCACCAGCATCCTCGCCACCGCCGGCATCGCCCTCTCGCTGGCCGCGTGCGGCAGCTCCGGGTCCTCCTCCTCGGACCCGAACGCGCCGCTCAAGGTCATCGCCAGCCCCACCCCGCACGGGCAGATCCTCAAGTACGTCAAGGACAACCTCGCGGCCAAGGCGGGCCTCAAGCTCGACATCAAGGAGGTCACCGACTACGTGACCCCCAACACGGCGGTGCAGGACGGTTCGGCCGACGCCAACTACTTCCAGCACGTCCCGTACCTGGAGGACTTCAACAAGAAGCACGGCACCGACATCGTCTCGGTCGAGCCCGTGCACCTGGAGCCGCTCGGCGTCTACTCCAAGAAGGTCAAGTCGATCGCCGACCTGCCGGACGGCGCCACCGTCGGCCTGCCCAACGACGCCACCAACGAGGGCCGCGCGCTCAAGCTGCTCGCCGACAACAAGCTCATCACGCTGAAGGACGGCGTCACCACCGCCGCCACCCCGGCCGACGTGACGGGCAACCCGAAGAACCTCAAGTGGAAGGAGCTGGAGGCCGCCCAGCTGCCCCGCTCCATCGCCGACCTCGACGCCGCCGTCATCAACGGCAACTACGCGCTCGACTCCGGTCTGAAGCCCTCCACCGACGCGCTGGTGCTGGAGAAGGCCGAGGGCAACCCGTACGCCAACATCCTCGCCGTGAAGAAGGGCAAGGAGAACGACCCGCGCGTGAAGAAGCTGGCCGAGCTGCTGCACTCCGACGAGGTCAAGAAGTACATCGACGACACCTTCCAGGGCTCGGTCATCCCGGCCTTCTGAGCCGCGGTCCGATCCACGCCCTGACCCCGACCGGGCCCCCGCCGCACCTCGGCGGGGGCCCGGTCGGGCAGGATGCACCGGGGCGCCTGGTCGGCGGCGTTCTGACGTACCGTCGTGCGGGCGGCGCACCGCGTGACACCCGGGGCACGGCGGGGGCGTACGGTGTTGTGTTCACGACCCGGCGAGGAGAGACGGCATGGCAGCGAGCTTCCCCGAGACCGCCATCAGCACCGAACGGCTTCTGCTGCGGCCCCTTGCGGAGGACGACGCGCCCGGCCTGGCCACGATGATGGCGGACGAACTCGTCCTGGCCTGGACCGACCTGCCGCACCCCTTCACCGAGGCGTACGCGACCGAACTCGCCCGCACCCTCGCCCCCGCCCACCGGGCCGCCGGCCGCGGCATCGTCTTCGCCGTCACCGAGCACCTCACCCAGCGCCTGGTCGGCCTGGTCGAACTGCGCAACACAGACTGGCGCCTGCGCAGCACCGAGATCTCCTACGTCACCGCCTCCTGGGCCCGCGGCGAGGGCTACGCGCCCGAGGCCGTCCTCGGCGTCAGCCAGTGGCTGTTCGAGGACCGCGACTTCCTGCGCCTGGAGCTGCGCACCGCCGCCGGGAACACCGCCGCCCAGCAGGTCGCCCAGAAGATCGGCGGCATCAGCGAGGGCGTGCTGCGCAGCGCCTGGATAGTCCGGGGCGAGTCCGGCGGGTCCGGCGAGGCCGCCGTGGAGAGCCGCAGCGACCTCATCCTGTGGAGCCTGCTCCCGGAGGACCTGGACGCGCCCGAGCCCGAACCGCAGCGGACCGGCTGGCACGGCGACCAGCGCTACGTGCTGCGCGACTGAGCCGCCCCGATCGCGCGTACCACCCGAGCCGCCCGAGCCGCCCGAGCAGTTCGTGCCGCTCACCCGCCGGGGGCTCGTCACGGACATGTGTACGAGATGTCGGCGCCGAGGGGATCACACCCGGTAGCCTCTGCTCCGGCGCCGCACACCGGCGCGGTTTGTCGGCGCACCGAGCCGCACACCGGGTGACACCACAGGGACACCCGGGTCGCAGGCCGGTCCGCGCACCGAGTCGAGGGAGAACGGCCGCAGATGGCTGACCGGATCACGGTCATCGGGTGGGACGGCACGCCGCTGACCGAGGCCGCCGGCGCGGCCCTCGCCGCAGCGACCCTGGTGGCCGGCGCCCCCTACCAACTGAACGCCCTCCCGGTGCCGGACGCCGCCGAGCGGATCACCCTCGGCAACGTCCGGCAGGCCGCCCGGCGGATCGCCGAGCACCGCGGCGCCGCCGTCGTCGTCGCCGAGGGCGACCCGGGCTTCTTCGGCGTCGTGCGCGCGCTGCGCCGCCCCGAGTACGGCCTCGAACTGGAGGTCCTGCCCGCCGTCTCCTCGGTCGCCGCCGCCTTCGCCCGGGCCGGCATGCCCTGGGAGGACGCCCAGGTGGTCAGCGCCCACGGCGGACGGCTGCGCCGCGCGGCCAACATCTGCCGGGCCCACCCCAAGGTCGCGGTGCTGACCGCGCCCGGCGCCGGTCCGAGCGAACTGGCCCTCATGCTGCGCGGGGTGCACCGGACCTTCGTGGTCTGCGAGGCCCTCGGCACTCCGGACGAGGACGTCACCGTCCTCACCTCCGACCGGATCGCCGACCACGTGTGGCGCGACCCCAACGTGGTGCTGGTGATCGGCGGCCACGGCGGTCCCCAGGCCGGCGGGGTCGACACGGCGGCCGGCTGGCTGGCCGGGCGCCCGGTCGGCTTCCCCGGCGCGGACCGCGGCTGGGCGCTCCCCGGTGACGCCTACGCGGGCGCCGGGCGCGCGGAGGGCGAGCCCGGCGCATCGGAGGCACTCCCCGCGCACGTGCGCGCCCTGGTGCTGGCCCGTCTGGGTGCTCGTCCGGGGGACCTGGTCTGGTCGGTCGGCGCGGGCAGCGGCGCCCTCGCGGTGGAGGCGGCCCGCTTCGGCGCCGCCGTCGTCGCGGTCGAGGCGTCCCGTTCGGCCTGCGCCCGGCTGGCGGTGAACGCGCGCCGGTACGGCGTCGAGGTGGAGACCGTGCACGGGCAGGGCCCCGAGGTGCTGGGCGGCCTGCCCGAGCCGGACGTGGCGGTGGTGGAGTCCGGCGGCCTCGACGTGGTGCGCGCGGTGCTGGCCCGTCGTCCGGAGCGGTTCGTCGCGGTGCCCCGGACCCTCGCCGAGGGGGAGCAGATCCACCGGGCGATCGCCGAGGCCGGCTACCGGGCGGACGGTGCGCTGCTGCAGTCCACCGCGCTGTCGGCCGCCGCCGGCGCCGGCGGCGGGCTGGCTCTGGGGGCGGGCGGTACCGGCGTGCTGCTGCTCTGGGGTGAGCAGATCGCGTGAAGGACCGGGGTGCGTTCTGTGGATCCGGCCCGATCCGCCGGGCGCATTCCGCTCCCGTGCGGTGCTGCTGAGGGGTCGTGGTGGGGCCGCGCGGTGATCCAGGTCGCATCCGGACACCGATTCGAGAGGTGACCGTGCCGGGCCGGTAGTGTGGCGTCCTGGGCGGCTGCGGCGGTCGGCGACCCACCCGATTCAGTCGGTTTGTCGCCTTTTTGACGTGGTGCAACCCGGTTTTGCTCGGAGTGTGGGCAATTCGACGGGCCGCGTGCCGGACCTGGAGAATGCCGTAGGGTCCGGTGCGGTCGTGCCGGTTGCTCCGGGTTGTCGTTGTTTCAGATGGTGTGCCGCCCGGTGTGGGCGGCGCGCAGGCCGGGGTGCCGCAGTGCGCCGGAAGGACTTGGGCCGCAGCGCCTCGGCGCGGCGGCCGCGTGTGGTTGAGGGACGGGCCGGTGCAGGCCCGGCCCGTGCGGATGGGCGCTGCGGTCGGTGATCGTGTCGCCAAGGGCGCGGCAGCGGCCTGGAAGGAGCGTTTGACAATGACCGATGGCGGCCACGTCCCGGGCGAGGGAATGCCGGAGCACCTGAACGCCGGGCCGGACCAGCTCGGCGGACCGGAGGGCGTCGCGGGCGTTGCACCCCTGCAGGGCGTCGCGACGGACGGCGGCATGATCCCGAACCCGACGGCGCCGGGCCACGGCCTGGCCGGTGGTGCGGTGCCCCCCGGCGCGGGAGTCATCCCGCCGCAGGGCCAGCCGCTCGGCGCGTCCGGCTTCGCCGTACCGGCCCCCGGCCTGTCGGCTCCCGGCGCACCGGTTTCCGGCGTGCCCGGTGAGGGCTGGGGCGTCGACCCGGGCGCCCCGCGTCCGGCCTTCCACTTCCTCGACCAGGACGACGAGGACGACGTCCTGCTGATGCCCGGTCCGCAGGGCTCCTGGGGCGAGCCGCTGGCACCCCTCCCGACCGAGCCCACGCCGCTCGCCCCGCAGCAGGACGGCACGCCGGTCGAGCCTTCGTGGCCGCCGCTGGAGCCGCCGGTGCTCGGCGCCGAGCAGGCGCAGCAGCCGTTCCACGCCGCCCCGGCGCACCCGCAGGCCACGGAGGCGATGACGGCTTCTCAGCCGCCGCGCCGCCCGCTGCACGCGGGCCCGCCGATCCCGGATCCGTCGCTGATGACCGGCCAGGTCCCGGTGCGCTCGCTCGCCGACCGCGGCCCGTCGCAGGGCGGCACGCCCGCGCACGGTATCCCGGTGGTCGGTCGGCCGCCGATGGCCGAGGCCGTCGCCCCGGCGCCGGCCGCCGCGCCGCAGGCCGTTCCGGCGGCGCCCGCGCCGGCGGTTCCCGTGACGGAGGCCCAGGAGTTCCAGCAGGTGCCGCTGGCCTCGCACCCGGTCGAGGCCCAGCTGGCCGTCGAGACGGTCGGGGCGATCGAGGTGATCGAGGTCGTCGAGCTGCCGGAGGCCGTCGTCGTCGCCGAGGCCGTGGTGGACGCGGCGCAGGCCGTCGTGGCCGAGCCGGTCCCGGCGGAGTCCGGCCAGCCGGTCGTCGACCCGGGCGGCACGCCCCTCGCCACGCCCCTCGCCGGGGCCGTGGTTCCGGCCTCGGGCGAGGCGCCGGTCGAGCCCGTCGCCGAGGCCGCCGTCGAGGCCGCCGCGCAGGCCGCGCCCGCGGAACAGACCGAGGCCCCCGCCCCGGCCGGCCCGCCGCGGCGCATCTCCGCATTCCTGGCCGCGCCCACCCCGCACGGCCTGCCTCCGGTCGCGGCGGCCGCGCAGGCCCCGGCGGCCGAGGAGGCCGCCCCGCAGCAGCCCGCTCCCATAGCGGCCGAGGAGCCGGCCGGGGAGCCGGTCCAGGCCGCCCCGCCCGTCGAGGCCGCTGGAGCGGTCGAGACCGGCGAGCCCGCCGAGGCCGTGGCGCCCGCGTCGGAGGCGGTCGTCGAGGCCGTCGTCGAAACGGTCGTCGAGGCGGTTGCCGAGACCGCCGCCGGCACGGGCGAGATGCCCTCCGGCCAGGCCGTTGTCGAGCCCGTCGAGCCCGTCGAGGCTGCCGCCGAGCCCGCCGCCGAGGTCGCTGCCGAGCCCGTTGTCGAGCCCACCGAGGAGGCCGCGCCGGTCGTGAACCAGGCCGTCGAGGCCCCGGTCGAGCCGGTCGTCGAGCCCGTCGTCGAGCCTCAGACCGGGGCCGCCGCAGCGGAGACCGCGCCGCAGCAGCTCGCGGACGCCACCCCGGTCACCGAGGCTGCCGAGGCCGCCGAGCCGGTCGCCGAGACCGCCGCCGAGCCGGTCGCAGAAGCTGCCCCGGCCACGCCGGAGGACCAGGCCCAGCCCGTCACCGAGCCGGCCGCGGAGTCCGCCGAGCAGGCCCCCGCCGCCGAGTCGGTCGCCGTCGAGCCCGTCGTGGCCGCCGAGGCCGTTGTCGAGGAGGCCGCCGCACCGGAGGCCCCTGCCGACCAGGCCGCTGACGCGTCCGTGGCAGCCGAGTCCCCCGCCGCCGAGCAGCAGCCGGCCGAGCAGGCCGAGCAGGCCGAGCAGGCCGAGCAGGCCGTCGAGCCTCAGCCGGATGCACCGACGGAGGCATCGACGGAGGCGCCGACGGAGGACCTGGCGGAGCAGCCCGCCGAGGAAGCACAGGCCGAGGAAGCACAGGCCGAGGAGCCGCAGGCCGAAGAGCCGGCCGAGCCCCGCGGCCCGGCCGCGTCCGGCTTCGACCAGGCCGAACGCGAGGCCGTCCACCAGGTGATCCGCGAGCGCCGCGACATCCGCAACGGCTTCCGCCCGGACCCGATCCCGCACGAGGTGCTGATCCGCGTCCTGGAGGCCGCCCACACCGCGCCCAGCGTCGGCTACTCCCAGCCCTGGGACTTCGTGGTGATCCGCTCGGCCAAGACCCGCCGGCGGATGCACGCCCTGGCCGAGCGCCAGCGCGAGGTGTACGCGGACTCGCTGCCCAAGGGCCGGGCCAAGCAGTTCAAGGAGATCAAGACCGAGGCCATCCTCGAAACGCCGGTCAACATCGTGGTGACCGCCGACCGCACCCGCGGCGGCCGGCACACGCTGGGCCGGCACACCCAGCCCCAGATGGCCCCGTACTCGGCCGCCCTGGCGGTCGAGAACCTCTGGCTGGCCGCCCGCGCCGAGGGCCTGGGCGTCGGCTGGGTGAGCTTCTTCGACGACGAGGAGCTGGTTCGCGAGCTCGGCCTGCCCGAGCACCTGGAGGTCGTCGCCTACCTGTGCGTCGGCTTCGTCGACTCCTTCCCGGACGAGCCCGAGCTGGAGCAGCAGGGCTGGGCCAAGAAGCGCCCGCTGTCCTGGGTGGTCCACGAGGAGCAGTACGGCAACCGCGCGCTGCCCGGCGAGGAGCCGCAGAGCCTGCTCGCCGAGACCCTGCGCGGCATCCGCCCGCTGGACGCCAAGGCGCTCGGCGAGGCCTGGGACCGGCAGAAGCGGATGACGAAGCCGGCCGGCTCGCTCGGCATGCTGGAGATCATCTCCGCGCAGCTGTGCGGCCTGTCCCGCAAGTGCCCGCCGCCGATCCCGGAGCCCGCCTGCGTGGCGATCTTCGCGGGTGACCACGGCGTGCACGCGCAGGGCGTCAGCCCGTGGCCGCAGGAGGTGACCGCCCAGATGGTCGGCAACTTCCTGGCCGGGGGAGCGGTGATCAACTCCTTCGCCAAGCAGATCGGCACCGAGGTCTGCGTGGTCGACGTCGGCGTCGCCGCCGAACTGCCGGAGGCCATCCAGCAGGGCCGCACCACCGGCCTGCTGCCGCGCAAGGTCAAGCCCGGCACCGACGACATGACCCAGGGTCCGGCGATGACCCGCGAGGAGGCCCTCAAGGCCATCGAGGTCGGTATCGAGACCGCCCGCGACCTCGTCGCGGCGGGCAACAAGGCGCTGGTCACCGGCGACATGGGGATTGCCAACACCACCGCCTCGGCCGCCCTGATCTCGGTGTTCACCGGCCTCGACCCGGCCGAGGTCACCGGCCGCGGCACCGGCATCGACGACGAGACGCACGCCCGCAAGATCGAGGTCATCCGGGCCGCGCTGGCCCTGCACCGGCCCGACCCGGCCGACCCGATCGGCGTCCTCGCCGCCGTCGGCGGCCTGGAGCACGCGGCCCTGGCCGGCTTCCTGCTGGGCGCGGCCTCGCTGCGCACCCCGGTGGTCCTGGACGGCGTCATCGCGGGTTCGGCCGCGTTGGCGGCCAAGGCGATCGCCCCCGAGGTGCTGGCGGCCTGCATCGCCGGCCACCGCTCCGCCGAGCCCGGCCACCAGGCCGCGCTGGCGAAGCTGGGCCTGCGTCCGCTGATCGACCTGGACCTGCGGCTCGGCGAGGGCACCGGTGCCCTGCTGGCCCTGCCGCTGGTGCAGAGCGCGGCCCGGGCGATGCACGATGTAGCCACCTTCGACTCCGCCGGGGTCACCGAGAAGGGCTGACGTCCTCCGTCACCACTGCGCGGACCGGCCCGAGGGCGCGCCGGTCCGCGCAGCGGCGTCACGCCGCACCCGCACCCCGGCCCCTCACCCCCGATCAGGAGCACCGCCGATGACCGCGCCCACCCCGCACCCCAGCACCGAAGGCCGTACCCCGTACCCGGTCGGCCTGCTGCTCGCCGGCCGCCGTGTGGTCGTGGTCGGCGGCGGCCAGGTCGCGCAGCGCCGGCTCCCCGCGCTGATCGCCACCGGTGCGGAGCTGCACCTGATATCGCCGGCCACCACCCCGGCCGTGCAGGCGATGGCCGACGCGGGCGAGCTCACCTGGCACGCCCGCCCGTACCGGGACGGCGACCTGGCCGGCGCCTGGTACGCCCTGGTCGCCACCGACGACCCGGCGGTCAACGGTGCCGTCAGTGCCGAGGCCGAGCGCGAGCGGGTGTTCTGCGCCCGCAGCGACGACGCCTCCGCCGCCACCGCCTGGACCCCGGCCAGCGGCCGCGACGCGGGTGCCACCGTCGCGGTCCTCACCGGTGACCCGCGCCACTCGGCCGCTCTGCGCGACGCCATCGTGGACGGCCTGCGGGACGGCTCGCTGGCCGTCCGCCAGTTCCGCGCGCACGGCGTCGGCGGTGCCTCGGGGCAGCCGGGCCGGGGGAGCGTCGCCCTGGTCGGCGGCGGGCCGGGCGACCCGGACCTGATCACCGTGCGCGGCCGCCGCCTGCTGGCCGACGCCGACGTGGTGGTCGCCGACCGCCTCGCCCCGCGCGAGCTGCTCGCCGAACTGCCCGAGCACGTCGAGGTGATCGACGCGTCCAAGATCCCCTACGGCCGGTTCATGGCCCAGGAGGCGATCAACCGGACGCTGATCGAGCACGCCAGGGCCGGCAAGTTCGTGGTCCGGCTCAAGGGCGGCGACCCGTACGTCTTCGGGCGCGGCGGCGAGGAGCTGCTCGCCTGCGCCGAGGCCGGGCTGCCGGTCACCGTCGTCCCGGGCATCTCCAGCTCGATCAGCGTCCCGGCGTCGGCCGGCGTCCCGGTCACCCACCGGGGCATGACGCACGAGTTCACCGTGATCTCCGGTCACGTCGGCCCGGACGACGAGCGCTCGCTCACCAACTGGGAGGCCGCCGCGAAGATGCGCGGCACCCTGGTGCTGCTGATGGCCGTGGACAAGATCGGCGCGATCGCCGCGAAGCTCGTCGAGCACGGCCGCCCGGGCGACACCCCGGTCGCGATCGTCCAGGAGGGGACCACCGCGGCCCAGCGCCGGGTGGACGCCACCCTGGCCACCGTCGCCGCGACCGTCGAGGCGGAGCGGATCAAGCCGCCGGCCGTGATCGTCGTCGGCGACGTGGTCAACGTCCTGGCGGCCGCCTTCCAGCGCTGAGCGCCCGGAGTGGGAAGTCGGGCCCGTCGACTTCCCACTCCGACCTCCCACGTCGGCCGGCTGCTCCGGCCGGCTACTCCAGCGGCTGCTCCGTCCAGATCACCTTCCCCGTCGCCGTGTAGCGCGTCCCCCAGCGGTCCGCGAACTGCGCGACCAGGAACAGCCCGCGCCCGCCCTCGTCGGTGGTCGCCGCGTACCGCAGGTGCGGCGAGGTGCTGCTGCCGTCCGACACCTCGCAGATCAGCGCCCGGTCCCGCAGCAGCCGCACCCGGATCGGCCCGGTGCCGTACCGGATGGCGTTGGTCACCAGCTCGCTCAGGATCAGCTCGGTGACGAACGCCGCCTCGTCCAGCCCCCAGGCCGCCAGCCGCTCCGCCACCTCGGCCCGGACGGCGCCCACCGCCGCCGGTTCGGGCGGCACCTCCCACTCCGCGACCTGGTCCGGCGCCAGCACCCTGGTCCGCGCCACCAGCAGCGCGATGTCGTCCAGCGGACGCTCCGGCAGCATCGCCCCGAGCACGTCCGCGCAGGTCTGGTCCGGCGTGCGCGGCGGCCCGGTCAGCGCCGCCCGCAGCAGTTCGAGCCCCTCACCGATGTCCCGCTCGCGGTCCTCCACCAGCCCGTCGGTGTACAGCACCAGACGGCTGCCCTCGGAGAGGTCGAACTCGACGTTCTCGAACGGCAGCACCGCCAGCCCCAGCGGCGGCCCGGTCGCCAGTTCCGGGAACACCACCCGCCCGTCCGGGCCCACCACGGCGGGCGGCGGATGCCCGGCGCTGGCCAGCGTGCACCGCCGCGCCACCGGGTCGTAGATCGCGTACAGGCAGGTCGCCCCGGTCAGGGCCGCGCCCTCGCCGCTCCCGGCCTCGTCCTGGTCGATCCGGTTCACCAGGTCGTCCAGGTGCCCCAGCAGCTCGTCCGGCGGCAGGTCCAGCGTCGAGAAGTTGTGGATCGCCGTCCGCAGCCGGCCCATCGTCGCCGCCGCGTGCAGGCCGTGCCCCACCACGTCCCCGACGACCAGGGCCACCCGCGCGCCCGGCAGCGGGATCACGTCGAACCAGTCGCCGCCCACCCCGGCCTGGGCCGGCAGGTAGCGGTGCGCGACGTCCAGCGCGCTCTGCGGCGGCAGGTTGCGCGGCAGCAGGCTGTGCTGGAGCGTCACCGCCATCGCGTGCTCCCGGGTGTAGCGGCGCGCGTTGTCGATGCACACCGCCGCGTGCGCCACCAGCTCCTCGGCCAGCACCAGGTCGTCCGCCTCGAACGGTTCCGGGCGGTCCGCCCGCCAGAACCGGGCCACCCCCAGCAGCACCCCGCGCGCCCGCAGCGGCACCCGCACCATCGAGTGCACCCCGTACGCCAGCACCCGGACCGAGCGCTCCGGATCCTGCTCCCGCCACTCCGGGGACCGGGCCAGCCAGGGTTCCAGCCCCGACTCCCCGCTGTGCAGCGCCCCGGCCAGCGGGGTGGCCGGCACCACGTCCAGCACCGTGTCCACCGGGTAGAACGGAGCGTTGTCCCGGATCCCGGCGAGCGCGACGCGGCGCATCCGCCCCAGCGAGGTGCCCGGCGGCGGCTCCTCGCCCGTCAGCACCTGGTCCGCCAGGTCCACCGTGACGAAGTCCGCGAACCGGGGCACCGCGACCTGCGCCAGCTCCTCCGCCGTCCGCGTCACGTCCAGCGAACTGCCCACCGTCACCCCGGCGTCGTACAGCAGCCGCAGCCGCCGCTGCGCGCCCTCGGCCCGGCCGGACAGCGCCAGCAGCTCGGTGGAGTCACGCAGCGTGGCGACGCAGCCCGGCGGGCCGCCCACCTGGTCGGTCAGCCGGACGTTCACCGCCAGCAGCCGCTCCCCGGCCAGCACCACTTCGTCGGTCACCGGACGGTTGGCGGTCAGCAGTTCCTCGGGCGCGGGCTCCAGACCCAGTTCGGTCACCGGCCGGCCCTCGGCGTCCGGCGGCAGATCCAGCAGCCGCCGCGCCTCGTCGTTGCAGAGCAGCAGCAGACCGTCCGCGCCGACGATCAGGACGCCCTCGCGCACCGCGTGCAGCACGGCCGCGTGGTGCTCGTACATCCGGGTCATCTCGGCCGGGCCCAGCCCGTGGGTCTGGCGCCGCAGCCGACGGCTGATCAGCGCCGTGCCGAGGGTGGCCAGCCCGACCGCGCCCGCGGCGGTGCCCAGCACCACCGGCAGCTGCCGCTCGCCGGCGCTGCTCACCTTCTCCACCGTGATGCCCGCCGAGACCAGTCCGGGCACCGAGCCGTCCGGCGCGTACACCGGGACCACCGCCTGGATCCCCGGGCCGAGTGTCCCGGTGCTCCGCTCGATCACCACCTGCCCGTGCAGCGCGGGCAGGTAGGTGCCGATGAACTTCTGGCCGATCTGGGACGGGTCGGGGTGGGTGTAGCGGATACCGTCGTCGTTCAGCACGATGATGAAGTCGACGCCGGACGCGGCCCGCGCGGCCTGCGCCTTCGGTTGCAGGATCGCGCTCGGATCGGGGGAGCGCAGGGCCTCGACGATGCCGGGCGAGTTGGCGAAGGTCTGCGCGACCGCCACCGACCGGCTGCGGGCCTCGCGGTCGGCGTCGGTGTGCGACTGCACCACCAGCGCCAATGCGGCCGCCGCCACCAGCAGCAGGACGACGAGGACCTGCAGCGCGAACACCTGCCCGGCCACCGACCGGTGCCGTACGGGCCACGGCCGCTTCGCACGTGGCAGCTGTAGCCGACCGTGTGGGCGCCCACCGGAGGAGCCGGCGGAACCAGTAGCACCAGAGGCCGACGGAGCCCAGGATCGGCCCGGAAAACGGGCCATACGGCCATGTTTGCACCATGGCTGGCACAGGGCCAAGGCCAGCCCGCCCCGCGGCTTGGGCCGTTTGGCCTTCCCCGCCCCGCCTTGGCAAGATCGCAGGGTGTCCGAACCCAGCACCATCACCGACCCCGCCGACCCGCGCCTCGGCGACTACACCGGCCTCACCGACGTCGAACTGCGCCGCCGGCGCGAACCCGCCGAGGGCCTGTTCATCGCCGAGGGGGAGAAGGTCATCCGCCGCGCCCTCGCCGCCGGCTACCGGATGCGGTCGATGCTGCTGACCTCCAAGTGGCTGGAGGTGATGGCCGACGTCATCGCCGAGGCGGACGCCCCCGTCCACGTCGTCGAGCCGGGGCTCGCCGAAGCCGTCACCGGCTACCACGTCCACCGCGGCGCGCTCGCCTCGATGGAACGCAAGCCGCTGCCGCAGGCCGCGGACCTGCTCGCCGGGGCCCGCCGGGTCGCCGTCCTGGAAGGCCTGGTCGACCACACCAACCTCGGCGCGATCTTCCGCAGTGCCGCCGCCCTCGGCATGGACGCCGTCCTGCTCTCGCCCGACTGCGCCGACCCGCTCTACCGGCGCGCCGTGAAGGTCTCCATGGGCGCCGTCTTCGCGGTGCCCTACGCCCGGCTCGACCCCTGGCCGGCCGCCCTGGAGACCGTCCGCACCGCCGGATTCACCCTGCTGGCCCTCACCCCCGCCGACGCCGCCGTCGACCTCGCGGGCCTCGCCCCGCACCGCCTCCCGAAGGCGGCCCTCATGCTCGGGGCCGAAGGCGACGGCCTGACCGGCCCCGCCCTCGCCGCCGCCGACCACGCAGTCCGTATCCCGATGGCCCACGGCATCGACTCCCTCAACGTCGGTGCCGCCGCCGCCGTCTCCTTCTACGCGGTCACCGCCCCCGCCGCCTGACGGGGGCGTCGGCTTCCCCTCTCACGCCGGAGGAGCCCTCACACAGAAAGCGGGAAGCAGGAAGTCGGCCAGCCGACTCCCGTGCCGCAGCCCTCCCGTGCTCAGCCCGCCGCAGCGGTGGGCGGAGCCGGGGCGGCGGCCGGAGGCTGGGTGGCGGGGCCGGAGGCGCCGGGCCAGGACTCGTCCAGGGTGCCGTCGGCCCGGACGGTGTAGCGGGTCGAGGTGGTCGCGCCGGTCGCGGCGACCCGCTCCTCGCGGACGACCGTCCCGCCGTCGAGCCGCCAGGTGGCTGTCGCCTGCGGGTCGGCCGCCGAGCTGCGGGAGGTGGCGGCGATCGGGGTGTCCCCGGTGAAGGAGAAGAGCTGGACGAGGTCGACCGGCACCGAGCCCTCGGCCCGCCGCAGCACGACGACCGCTGCCGGGGCGCCCTTGTACCGGGCGGGCAGCACGGAGCTGAGCACGACCTGCGGGCCAGCCCCGACCGACCGGCCGTCCCGGAGCGCGATGCCGGGCCCGCCGGCCCCGTCGGGGTAGCTGCGGTTGGGCCAGTCCACCACCGGCCCCGGTCCGTACGGGGGCGCCAGCGGGCTGTCGCCCGCGCCGCCGTGTGCGGCCGCGGTCGCGGCGGACGGGGTGGCCGGAGGCTGGGCGGCGGGGGGTTGGGCCGCGGCGGCCCCGTCCGCCGAGGTCCCCGTCACGGCCTGCGCGCCGCCCGCGGCGGGCGCACTGGCGCTGGACCCGCCGGAGGGCCGCAGGCCCTGCTTGCCGCGGTTCTCGCACCCCTGGGCGGCCGCGATGGCCAGCGCGACGCCGAGCGTCACGGTGACGAAGACCACGAGCCGCTGCCGCAGCAGCCGCTGCCGCGCGTTGCCGGGCCGCCCGCCGGGGGCGGGGGTGTGCTGGCGGTCCCGGGGGCCGCGGTCGCGGGTGCCGGGCCGACCGGGGGGCGGGGTGTGCGGCCGCTCCCGCACCGGGCGGGTCACCGGGGTGGCCTCGGGCCGGGGGAGCGGGGCGGTGGCCGCCTGCGAGCGCCGGGCCGCGGCCGCAGCCGCGGCGGCGGCCCGGGACCGTGCCGGGGCGGGAGGTTCGGGGGAGCGCCCGGGCGCGGGCACGCCGTGCCGGGCGCCGTCGGGGGCGGGCTGGGCCGCCGGGCCCGCCGGGGCGGGTGCCGCCGCCCGCCCGTGGCCGGCCCGCGCGGTCCGGGCGGCGGTTCCGGCTGCCGCCCCGCGCGCCGCGAGTTCGCTGAGGCGCTCGTGCAGCGCGGCCGCGCCGGGCCGTTCGGCGGGTTCCTTGGCGAGGCAGGCGCGGATGAGCGGTGCCAGCGGCGTCGGTACGGCGGACAGGTCGGGTTCCTCGTGGACGACCCGGTAGAGCATGACTTCGGAGGACGCCCCGGACCCGAACGGGGTGTCCCCGGTGAGCGCGTAGGCGAGGGTGGCCCCGAACGCGAACACGTCGGTGGCGGGGGTGACGGCGGCGCCGCGGACCTGTTCGGGAGCGAGGAAGCCGGGGGAGCCGACGGCGGTGCCGACGTGGGTGAGGGTGCTGGCGCCGCGCGACCAGGCGATGCCGAAGTCGATGATGCGCGGGCCCCGCGGCGAGAGCAGGATGTTGGAGGGCTTGAGGTCGCGGTGGACGACCCCGGCCTCGTGCACCTTGACCAGCCCGTCGGCGAGTGCGGCGCCGATCCTGGCGGCCTCGGGCCAACTCAGCGGCCCTTCGTCGCCGACCTGCTTGTAGAGGGAGGGCCCGGGAACGTACGCGGTGGCGAGCCAGGGGCGGTCGGCCTCGATGTCGGAGCCGACGACGCGGGCGGTGCAGCCGCCCCGGATGCGGGAGGCGGCGGCGATCTCGCGGGCGAAGCGGGTGCGGAACTCCTGGTCCTCGGCGAGTTCGGCGCGGATCAGCTTGAGGGCGACGCGCTGTCCGCGGCGGTCGGAGCCGAGGTAGACCACGCCCATGCCGCCGGCGCCCAGTCGCCGGTGCAGGCGGTACGGCCCGACGATGCGGGGGTCCTCACGCCTCAGCCGCATCATCGCCATGTTCCGTTCCCCGTCAGCCTGTGGGTGAGGCCCCGTCGGTTGGGGCATCGTCAGTTCCTGTCTGGCACAGCTTACGGACTGCCCCCTGCGGTGTGCTGATACGCAACACCTCAAGCAGCCGTGTGATTGTCGGATCGTGCGCTGACCCGCAGGTCATAGGGGTGCCGGAGCGTTTCTCGGGGTCGCCCCTCAGGGTTCCCCCGGGGGTGCGGCCAACGCTCCCTCCCCCTGCGGTAGTACGCCTGAAGTCTGAGCGTCATCCTCCGGGATGCCCGAGGAACAGTACGACGGCATGACGCCCGGAGGGCCCCCTGGCCAATAGCGTTGTGTTCAGCGGTGGACGGGGAGCTCGTCCCCCGAGGTAAGCCGTTCACCGCGCCAACTCGACCGGACCACAGGAGTAAGGGCATGGCACCGCAGCTCACGGGAAACCCCCGCCGTCGGTCGGCCGTCGCCCAGTCCCGGTCGGTCGAGCAGCCCACCAGGCACCCGGCCGTGGCACTGGCCATGGCCCTGCCGTGCGCGGTGCTGCTGGTGCTGCTCTTCGGAGGTTGGGATCAGATGGCGAACCAGGCCCAGGCCGTCGCCGATCTGATCGGCCGCTGAGAACACGCCGGCCCCGACGGGGTCGGCCACAGAACGGGCACTGGTCCCCCGGGGACGGGGAACAGTGCCGCCGGGGAGGCCGCGGCCGCGATGACACGCGGACGGGCGTGTGTGGTGCGCAGAGCGCCCCGGCAGGCGGAGACGCCGCGTACGGACGTCGGTGAGGGCGACCGTACGCGGCTCTTCTCTTTTCCCGCAGCCGTCGGCTGTCCCGAAGTCGCCGTCTGCCCCGAAGCCCTCGTCAACGCCAAACGGCCGGGGCCGCGATCCTGACGGATCGCGGCCCCGGCCGTTACTGTGCGCGATACTGGGATTGAACCAGTGACCCCTACCGTGTCAAGGTAGTGCTCTCCCGCTGAGCTAATCGCGCCTGGTATGGCGTTCCTGCAGCAGACCCCGAAGGATCCGACGTGCGCGATACTGGGATTGAACCAGTGACCCCTACCGTGTCAAGGTAGTGCTCTCCCGCTGAGCTAATCGCGCCTGGTATGGCGTTCCTGCAGCA
>NZ_JBEOUK010000006.1:0-106512 GCF_040304045.1 Kitasatospora sp. NPDC094016 | reverse complement strand
GACCCCGAAGGATCCGACGTGCGCGATACTGGGATTGAACCAGTGACCCCTACCGTGTCAAGGTAGTGCTCTCCCGCTGAGCTAATCGCGCGGGGAGGTCTTCCGGTCGGAACCGGTCGAACCTCTCGGAGGTGGAGACGGGATTTGAACCCGTGTACACGGCTTTGCAGGCCGTTGCCTCGCCTCTCGGCCACTCCACCAGGCAACACACGAAGAACGATCTTACACTGTTCTCCATCGAGCGGACGACGAGATTCGAACTCGCGACCCTCACCTTGGCAAGGTGATGCTCTACCAACTGAGCCACGTCCGCCTGTCTCCCGGGACCTTCACCGCTTTTCTTCGGCTGCGCTCCCTGGCGACGTGTTGAACTCTAGCGGATTCCCGGGCCAGCTAAAAATCCGTTCCCGCAGCGTGCCGATGGGATGCCCGCCGAGAGCCTCCCCGCCGACCCCTCGGCCCGGCCACCGGCCGCCACCTGCGGCGCTTCCGGACGATCATCCGCAGGCCACCCGGCGCACACCCGCGCGACGCCGGGCGCTGCTCACACCCCCGCGCCGGGCGCGCACCCCCGACCTACACTTCAGGCACCGCCGCCCAGGACCACCGCGCAGGAGAACCGTGTCCGGCCCCACCGAACCCAGCACCCCCCTCGCCCGCTTCGGCGGCCGCCTGGCCACCGGGCTGCGCGACGTCACCTCGGACCCGGCCGCCCTGGACTCCACCGGCTACTGGGCCGTCGCCTACGACTTCGAGGGCCGGCTGACCTGCGCCCGCTTCGACGACGTCCGTCCCGCCCCCGCGCCGCCCTCGGGCGCCGGCTGGCGCGGACCGGAGGCCGGCGACTGGCGCAGCTCCCTGGACCGCTCCGCCTACACCGCGGGCGTACGCCGCATCCGCGAGCACATTGCCGCCGGCGAGGTCTACCAGGCGAACCTCTGCCGCGTGCTGTCCGCACCGCTGCCCGACCCGGCCCGCAGCGACGTCGACGCCCTCACCGGCCTCCTCGCCCACGGCAACCCCGCCCCCTACGCCGGCACCATCCGCCTGCCCGGCCACGGCGTCGAGATCGCCACCGCCTCGCCCGAGCTGTACCTGCGCCGCACCGGCCGCACCGTCTCCTCCGGCCCGATCAAGGGCACCGGCCGCACCGAGGACGACCTCCTCGACAAGGACCACGCCGAGAACGTGATGATCGTGGACCTGGTCCGCAACGACCTCGGGCAGGTCTGCGCGACCGGCAGCGTCACCGTCCCCGACCTGTGCGCCGTCGAGAAGCACCCCGGCCTGGTCCACCTGGTGTCCACCGTCGAGGGCACCCTGCGCGAGGGCGCCGGCTGGCCCGAGCTGCTCGCCGCCACCTTCCCGCCCGGCTCCGTCACCGGCGCCCCCAAGTCCAGCGCCCTGCGGATCATCGACGCCCTGGAGACCGCCCCGCGCGGCCCGTACTGCGGCGCCGTCGGCTGGGTCGACGCCGACCGCGGCGAGGGCGAACTCGCCGTCGGCATCCGCACCTTCTGGCTCGACCGGACCGACCCCGAGGCGCCCGTGCTGCGTTTCGGCACCGGCGCAGGCATCACCTGGGGCTCCGACCCCGACCGCGAGTGGGCGGAAACCGAACTGAAGGCCGCCCGCCTGGTCGCGATAGCGTCGGGCAGCGACACCGACCCGACGGGCGCGTGAACCGCCCGGCCCCCACCCCGCCCTAGGAGCAGCCCTCGATGCAGAACCCGACCACGAGCTGGGTCAACGGGGCGCTCGTCGACTCCGCCGACGCCGCCGTCTCGGTCCTCGACCACGGACTCACCACCGGCGACGGGGTGTTCGAGACCATGAAGGCCACCGACGGCCGGGCCTTCGCGGTCACCCGGCACCTCGACCGGCTCACCCGCTCCGCCCGCGGCCTCGGCCTGCCCGACCCGGACCACGACCTGGTCCGCGAGGCCTGCGCCCAGGTCCTCGCCGCCAACCCGGCCCCGCTCGGCCGCCTGCGCGTCACCTACACCGGCGGCACCTCACCGCTCGGCTCCGAGCGCGGCACCGCCGGCCCCACCCTCGTCGTCGCCCTCGGCGCGATCAACCGCCGCCCCGACGAGACCGCCGCCGCCGTCGTCCCGTGGCGCCGCAACGAGCACAGCGCCGTCGCCGGCCTCAAGACCACCTCGTACGCCGAGAACGTCGTCGCCCTGGCCGCCGCCCACCGCGCCGGCGCCTCGGAGGCCCTGTTCGCCAACACCGCCGGCCTGCTCTGCGAGGGCACCGGCTCCAACGTCTTCGTCGTCCTCGGCGGCCGCCTGCTCACCCCCACCCTCGGCTCCGGCTGTTTGGCCGGCATCACTCGCCGACTGGTCATCGACTGGTGCGGCGCCGAGGAGACCGACCTGCCGCTCAGCGCCCTCCAGGACGCCGACGAGGTCTTCCTCACCTCCACCACCCGTGACGTCCAGGCCGTGACCAGGGTGGACGACCGCGAACTGCCCGGCATCGGCCCCGTCACCGCCAAGGCCATGGCCGTCTTCGCCGAACGCAGCGGCGACGACCTCGACCCGTGATCCCCGTCCGCCCACGGAAGGGGCCGCCGCACCGGCGGCGCACCGCGGCAACCGGGGCATAGCGGCCCGGGCGCGGGGAATGGACCACCACATGACCACGACGCTGCGCCCCGAGGGCCCGGAGACACCCACCGACGCCGGCGGCCGCACCAGGCGCTGGCAGATCTGCGCCAATGGCCGCCAGATCGGCGCGCTGCGCACCACCGCCATCCCGCACGGCAGTCAACTCTGGGGCGAGATATCGGAGTTGGAGGTCAGGGAAGGCCGCGGTCGGGGCCGCGGCACGTTCGGCGCGCTGGCCGCGGAGGAGGTGCTGCGCGGCTGGGACTGCACCCGGGTGGACGCCAACATCCCCGAGACGGCACGGATCGCCCGGGGGCTCGCCGGCACCCTCGGCTACACCGAGCGGATGCGGAACCTGGCCAAGCGGCTGACCACCGCCCCCGCCCTGCCCGCAGGCGTCACCGCCGACCGGATCGAGCCCCCGGAGTTCCAGGCCTGGCTCGACCGGGCCGCGCGGGGCTACCTCCGCTCGCTCGTGGAGTCCGGGCTCAGCGAGGAGCAGGCCCGCGCCCGCTCCCACCTGGACCACCGGCGCCAGCTCCCGCAGGGCGCCGACAGCCCCGGGGTCGCTCTGCGCCGCCTGCACGCGGAGGGCGAATCCGAGCCGCTCGGCTCGCTCTGGGTGGACTTCCACCGGCGCGACCTGCCGAACGGCGGGCCGCTCGCCTGGGTGATGACCGTCGAGGTGTCCCCGGCCCACCGGGGCCGGGGACACGGCCGCACGCTGATGCTGCTCGCCGAACGCGAGTGCCTGGCCGCCGGCGTGCGCGACCTCGGCCTCAACGTGTTCGCCGGGAACGAGGTCGCGATCCGCCTCTACGCCTCGCTCGGCTACCGGGTCACCAACCGCATCTACGGAAAGCCGCTGTGACCCGACATGGCGTCAGGAAGCCGCCGCCGCCTCGATGGCGGCCACGATGCGGTCCCGCAGGCCGTCCTGGCTCTGCCCGCCGTCCAACCGCTGCCCGCCGATCACGTACGTCGGCGTGCCGGTGACCCCGATCGCCCGGCCCTCGGCCTGGTCGGCGTCCACCGTGAGCATGTGCCGGCCGTCGATCAGCGCGGTGTCGACCTCCTCGGCGTCCACCCCGACCGCTCGGGCCACCTCCAGCAGCACCTGCTGCCCGCGGGCGTCCAACTCCTCGACCCGGGCCAGCAGCGCCTCTACGAACGGCCAGCCCAGCCCCTGCGCGAACGCCTCCTCGGCGGCCTCCGCGGCCGCGTAGGCGTGCTTGTGCTTCTCCAGCGGGAAGTGGCGGACCTCGACGGGCAGCGCGTCGCCGTACCGTGCGCGCAGCGCCCGTACGTCGTCCAGCGCGGTGCGGCAGTCCGGACACTGGAGGTCGCACCAGAACTCGAGCCGGGGGAGGGAACCATCGATCATTCCCCCAGTGTTTCACTAGTGGGCGCCCGCTCCGGCCGACGGTGCGCCCCTGCGAAGGCCGACAGGGAGGCAGTGATGACCAGGACGACCGGAAGCGAAGGAGTACTGCCGTGCTGACGGCGGCGATCAGCTTCGCGCTCACGGCGGGCGGGGTGGCCGTGGCCGGCCTGCGGGCCTACCGGCGGCGGTTCCTGTCCGCGACCCGCTGGCTCGCGGTGGCCCTGGTGCCCGCCGGGCTCTACCTGACCGGCCTGTTCCCGGTGGCCCGGACGATCGGCGGCGAGTTCGCCGACTGGGCGACGAGGCTGGTGTTCGACCCCCGGGTCTGGACCGGCATCGTGCTGCTCGGCCTCTCCGCGCTCCTGCTGGTGACGACCCGCTGGGTGGGCCGCCGGGGCGCCGTGGACGCCGCGCCGGACCGCCCGGCCGCCGCCGGTGCCGCGCCCGAGCGCCCGGCGGTGGCGGCCACCCCGCCGAAGAAGCCGGCGGCGGGCAAGCGGGACGACGGCCTCGGCGACTTCTCCGACATCGAGGAGATCCTCCGCAAACGCGGCATCTGAGCGGTATCCGAACGCGGTATCCGAACGCGGCATCCGCCCCCCTCGGGGGCCGGCGTCAGGCGGAGGGCACGGCCTCCGCCGAGCGCTGCCGTGCCCGGTAGGCGGCGACGTGCAGCCGGTTGCCGCAGGTGCGGCTGTCGCAGTAGCGCCGGGAGCGGTTGCGGGAGAGGTCGACGAAGACCCGGGCACAGTCCGGCGCCTCGCACCGGCGCAACCGCTCCCGCTCGCCCGCCATCAGGATGAAGGCCAGTGCCATGCCCAGCTCGGCGGCGAGGTGGTCGCCGAGCGCGGCGTGCGGCGCGAAGTAGTGGATGTGCCAGTCGTGGTGGTCGTGGTTGGTCAGCCGCGGCGTCGTACCGGCGGCCGCGACGATCCGGTTGACCAGTTCGGCGGCCTCGGCGGTGGACTCCGTCCCGAACACCTCGCGCAGCCGGGTGCGCAGCTCGTGCACCTTGCGCAGGTCGTTCTCGGTCAGCGAGTCGATCTCGCTGATCTCCTGGCCGACCACGAAGGCGTCCAGTGCGGCCACGTCCGGCAGCCGCTCGGTGCCGCACACCTCGGGCGCGGTGTTGAGCAGCTCGACGAGGATGCTCAGTGCGCACTCGGTGTCATGGGTGATCAGCACGTTGGGGACTCCTCGCGCAGGGGGACTCCGGAACCCCGCGTCCACGGTTACCCCAGACCATACCGGGCCGTGCGGCGGAAGGGCGGCGGGTTCTTTCGAAGGCGTGTACGGATTCCGTCAGAGTGCCGTGAACCGAACGCCGAACCGGACGCCGTCCGGGCGGCCGGGCCCGCGAAGGCCCCCCGAAATGCCGAAGGCGCCCGGCAGCGAGGCCGGCCACCCGTATGGATGGCCGGCCTCGCTGCCGGGCGCCTGCGGTGTCGCGGGCCCCGAGGCCGCGTCGCGCGCGGCTGAGTGCTGCCGTGCCCCCGAGTAGGACGGCAGCGGTGACGGCAGGAGGTACCACCCCGCCGATGGCGGGGCGTGACCGCCTCCGGGCGGGATCAGCTTTCGGCGAGGATGTGGGACAGCTCCCGGTCGAGGTCGAAGTGGCGGTGTTCGGTGCCGGGGGGCACCGCGGCGTCCGTCCGCTTGAGAAATGACTCAAGCGCCCGGGCCGGGGCTTCCAGCAGGGCTTCTCCTTCCGGAGAGCTCAGCGCGATGCAGACCACCCCTTGCCCGTGGCTGCGGGACGGCCAGACCCGGACGTCGCCGGTACCGGTCGGTCGGTGCAGCCCCTCCGCGAGGAGATCTCGGGCGAACACCCACTCCACGGTCTCGTCGGCGCCCGTGTGGAACGTGGCGTGCACGGCGTAGGGGTCGGCGGTGTCGTAGCGCAGGCCCGCGGGGACGGGCAGTGAGGACTCGCTGGACACGATGAGGCGCAGGTGCAGCTCGCAGCTGACCGTGGTGTTCATAAGCGCCATGGCCTTTCGCTCAGTGTGCGCTCGGGGAATCGCACGTCGGCGAACGGACCATCCCACCCCCAAGCCCGATGTAAACCCCTCTGTCCCGATTCGGGCGCGAGTCGTACCCCTTACGGCGCATTGCGGAATCATCCCGGAGTGGCCCGCTCGGGCATTACCGGGCCGCTTCTTGGTTAGTTTCCTGGCATGACTGTGCGAAACGACAAGACGGCCAAGAACACGGGATCGGGTGAACCGGTCACGGCGGATGACGCGGTCGGCTCCCGCGCCCCGGCGTTCGTCCGCCGCTCGCGGCCGCTGCACCTCGCCTGGCAGGTGGCGATCTTCCTGGCCGGCCTCGCCGTGGTCGTCCTCGGCGTGATCATGCTGCCGCTGCCCGGCCCCGGCTGGGTGGTGATCTTCCTGGGCATGGGGGTCTGGGCCACCGAGTTCGACTGGGCCCGGCTGGTGCTGCGGTGGAGCCGCCGCAAGGTCGCCGAGGCCGCCCAGCGCGCCCTGGAGCCGCGGGTGCGCCGCCGCAACCTCACCGTCACCGCCATCGGCCTCGCCGCGGTCGTCGGGATCGGCGGCTGGTACTTCGCCCGCTACGGCCTGGCCGTCCCCTGGACGGCGGGCGAGAGCTGAGCGGCCCGGGGCCGGGGGCCGCCGTGACCGGGGTGTTCGGACCACCCTCCGGGATGCGGTAATGTTTTCCCTGCACCCGGGCGATTAGCTCAGCGGGAGAGCACTTCGTTCACACCGAAGGGGTCACTGGTTCGATCCCAGTATCGCCCACCGGAATGCATTGTGATACGTGAGGCCCAGCCGATTATCGGCTGGGCCTCACGTGTATTTCCGGAATCCATCCGAAGAACCATCCGGGAATGCGACTGAGGCTCAGTCATCTTCCGCGTGGAGCGCGAGTTCTGCGGATGCGCCAGCAGTACCCGGAAGGGACGAGTTGTACGACGACCGCCAAATGGTGCTACAGTTCTTCTCGTTGCCCGGGCGATTAGCTCAGCGGGAGAGCACTTCGTTCACACCGAAGGGGTCACTGGTTCGATCCCAGTATCGCCCACCGGACAGCACGCAGGCCCTGACCAGGAGACTGGTCAGGGCCTGCGGCGCGTTCGGGGCGGGCGCCTGCCGGCCGCCGCTACGCCGCCGCCTCGCAGCCGTGTTCGGGTTCCAGCCGGCGGCCGCAGCCGCACCGGGCCGGCCGCAGCGGCCAGGAGGGGTCCACCCGCTCCGGCGTCCCCGACCGGTCGAACCAGTTCTGCAGCCCCCGCGCCTGCGCCGCGTGCCAGACCGCCTGCCGCAGGTGCAGCTCAGCCGCCGTCAGCCCGCCCAGCGCCGCCGGGTAGCGGGCGCCTATCCGCCGGGTCAGCGCCAGCGCCGCCGTCGCGTCCGCCGCCGCGTCGTGCGCCCCGGCCAGCTCCACGCCGTAGTGCGCGCACAGGTCGGTCAGCGTCCGACGGCCCTTGCGGTAGCGGTCCACGTGCTTGTCCAGCACCCGCGGATCCAGCACCACCAGCCCGGCCGTGCCCACCCCGTCGGTCAGCGTCAGCCCGTGATGGCGGCGCAGCTCCCGGTCCAGCAGCGTCAGGTCGTACGGCGCGTTCATCACCACCACCGGGCGCCCGGCCCGTGCCTGGTCCGCCAGCGCGCGGGTGACCTCCGCCACCACCGCGCCGACCGGGCGGCCGTGCGTCCGGGCGTGCTCGTCGGTGATGCCGTGCACCGCCCGGGCGCCGTCCGGGATCGGGACGCCCGGATCGGCGAGCCAGGTGGTGGTCTGCACCGGCCGACCCGGGGCGAGTTGGACGACCAGGGCGGCCGAGACGATCCGATCGGTCTCGACGTCCACGCCGGTGGTCTCGGTGTCGAAGGAGGCGAGTGGGCCGGTGTACCAGTGCTGCTGCATGACTGCCCCTCAGGCGAGCGTTCCGCGCGCCCGGTTGATACCCGGTTCTGACACCCGTTCAACCGTTTGGCGCAAGCCCGACCGGGGATCCTGCCCGTGGGTCCGTCGTTCCGATCCGGACGGGCCCGGAGCAGGGGGAGGCCACGGGGCGATGGCACTGACGCAGCCGCAGCCCGAGGAGGCGGCGGCCGTTCTACGGGGGAACCTGGCGGTCACCGCCTGCATGGAGACGCTGCAGGTCGGCTACCTGCACGCGGTCGCCGCCGCGGCCGGCTGCTCGCTCTCCCAGCCGTTCCCGGACAACGGGATCGACTGGCAGGTCAGCCACGGCTCCCGGGCGCACGAAGTGGACGACGAGGTCACCATCAAGATCCAGCTGAAGGCCACCCAGCAGATCGCGGCCGATCCGACCGGGCCGTTCTTCAGCTTCACCCTCGACAACGACCACCTGCGCAAGCTCGCCCGGGCGAGGGTCGCCGTGCCGCGCATCCTGGTCGTGATGCTGCTGCCGCGGCGGGTCGACCACTGGCTGCACGCCCGCCCGGACGCGCTGGAACTGCGGCACTGCTGTTACTGGGTCAACCTGGCCGGCCACCCGGTCACCGGACAGCGGCGCACCAACGTGCGGGTCCCCACCGGCAAGGTCTTCGACGACCGCGCGCTCTGCGACATCATGGCCCGGGTCGGCGCGGGTGGCAGCCCGTGACCGCCCGCCCCGGTCCCGGCCCCCGGCAGCGAGGAGCAGCACCCATGACACCGCCGCACGCACCCGGCGAGCCGGTCCAGGCCCTGCCCGATCCCGCCGCTGTCGACCCGGTGGTGCTCGCCACCCTGCTCGCCCGGCACGGCTGGGTCCGGCGAGGCGGCCCCGCCGCCCGCTACGGCCGCTGGACGCCGCCCGACGACGAGTCCGGCACCAGCGTCCTCGTCCCCGCCGGGGACGGCTTCGACGACGCCGTCGACCTCCTCGCCGACGCCGTCACCGCGCTGTCCCGCTCCTCCACCCCGTCCGCCCGCGCCATCCTGCTCGCACTCGCCGTCCCCGGCGACGAACTGCGCTGGCACCGGGAGCCGGCCGGCCCCGCCGAGGCCGCCACCTGGGACGACGCCGAGCGGCTCCAGCGGGCGGCCCGCGCGATGCTCGCCGCCGGGGCCAAGGCCGGCCGGGCCACGGCCGCCTACTTCGGCGCCCGGCTGGACGCCCACGCCGGGGACTTCCTGGACCGCGTCCTGGTCGTCGAGCAGGGCGCCGCCCTCACCGCCTACACCCCCGCGCCCGAGGGTCGGGCCGCCGTCACCACCCTGGTCCGCGCCCTGGAGGCACTGCGCGACGCCGTCGACTACCGCCGGGTCAGCGGGGGGCCCGAGGCCTTCGAGAACGCCGTCCAGGCCGGAGTCAGCCGGGAACTCGTCCAGTCCGTGGAGGACCTGGTCCGCGGCGCGACGGCGACCAGGCTGACCGTCGCCTGGTCCGCCACCGCCGGGACCCCGGGCGGCTTCGGGGACCGCCGGGTCGTCCTCGACTTCTCGCCCGGCGACCTGCCCGCCCTCACCGAGGCCGCCGAACTGCTCGAACGGATCGAGCCCGCCGTCGCCGTCACCGTCGTCGGCGTGGTCGTCCGGCTCAAGCGCGCCGACCCGGCCGGACCGGGCGCGGTACGGCTGCGCGTCCTCGGCGGCGCCGAAGTCCGCGAGCTCAAGCTCCGCCTGCCCGACCCCGACTACCGGCTCGCCGCCGAGGCTCACCTCGCGGGCCTGCCGGTCCGGGTCTCCGGCCGGCTGGAGAGCCGCGGCGGCTTCCGCCGGCTCACCCGGCCGAAGGGTCTGGAACTGTGCGGCTGGGAGGACGCCGACCGCGAGCGGCTGCTGAAGTCCCTCGGCGAGGGATTCGGCGAAGCGCTCGGCGAAGAGCTCGACGGAGGCCTCGGGGAAGGGGGAGAGGGGGCGTAGGTGCGCGGCCGGGTCGACGCGCTCGGTACCATCGTCACGCGCAGCGCAGTGTTGCGTCCTCTGAATCCAGCACGTCAGGAGAGACCGGTGACGGACGTCCGGGTAATCATCAACCGCGAACCCGATCGGGAAGAGCGCGTGGTGACCACGGGCACTACGGCCGCCGAGCTCTTCGCCGACGACCGCTCGATCATCGCCGCCCGCGTCGGCGGCCAGCTCAAGGACCTCGCCTACGCCGTCCAGGACGGCGACGAGGTCGAGCCGGTCGCGATCGGCAGCAAGGACGGCCTGGACATCCTGCGCCACTCCACCGCGCACGTCATGGCGCAGGCCGTGCAGCAGCTCTACCCCGAGGCCAAGCTCGGCATCGGCCCGCCGGTCAAGGACGGCTTCTACTACGACTTCGACGTCGAGAAGCCCTTCCACCCCGATGACCTCAAGGCCATCGAGAAGCGGATGCAGGAGATCATCAAGCGCGGGCAGAAGTTCTCCCGTCGCGTGGTCACCGACGAGTCCGCCCGCGAGGAGCTGGCCGCCGAGCCGTACAAGCTGGAGCTGATCGGCCTCAAGGGCTCCGCCGCCACCGCCGGCGAGGGCGCCGACGTCGAGGTCGGCGCCGGCGAGCTCACCATCTACGACAACCTGGACGCCAAGACCGGCGAGCAGTGCTGGGGCGACCTCTGCCGCGGCCCGCACCTGCCCAGCACCCGGTACATCCCGGCGTTCAAGCTGATGCGCAACGCGGCCGCCTACTGGCGCGGCAGCGAGAAGAACCCGATGCTGCAGCGCATCTACGGGACGGCCTGGCCCACCAAGGACGAGCTCAAGGCCCACCTCGACTTCCTGGTCGAGGCCGAGAAGCGCGACCACCGCAAGCTCGGCAACGAGCTCGACCTCTTCTCCATCCCCGAGGAGATCGGCTCCGGCCTCGCCGTCTTCCACCCCAAGGGCGGCATCATCCGCCGGGCGATGGAGGACTACTCGCGCAAGCGGCACGAGGAGGAGGGCTACGAGTTCGTCTACACCCCGCACGCCACCAAGGGGAAGCTCTTCGAGAAGAGCGGCCACCTCGACTGGTACGCGGACGGTATGTACCCGCCCATGCAGCTCGACGAGGGCGTGGACTACTACCTCAAGCCGATGAACTGCCCGATGCACAACCTGATCTTCGACGCTCGCGGCCGCTCGTACCGTGAACTGCCGCTGCGCCTCTTCGAGTTCGGGACGGTGTACCGCTACGAGAAGTCCGGCGTGGTGCACGGCCTGACCCGCGCCCGCGGCTTCACGCAGGACGACGCGCACATCTACTGCACCCGCGAGCAGATGGCGGAGGAGCTCGACTCGACGCTGACCTTCGTGCTCAACCTGCTCCGCGACTACGGTCTGACCGACTTCTACCTGGAGCTGTCGACCAAGGACCCGGTCAAGTACGTCGGCTCGGACGAGACCTGGGAGGAGGCCACCGCCGTCCTCGCCAGCGTGGCCGAGAAGCAGGGGCTGCCGCTGGTGCCGGACCCGGGCGGCGCGGCCTTCTACGGCCCGAAGATCTCGGTCCAGGCGCGCGACGCGATCGGCCGGACCTGGCAGATGTCGACGATCCAGCTCGACTTCAACCTCCCCGAGCGTTTCGATCTCGAGTACACGGCGGCGGACGGCTCGCGCCAGCGGCCGGTCATGATCCACCGCGCGCTGTTCGGCAGCATCGAGCGGTTCTTCGCGGTGCTGCTGGAGCACTACGCCGGCGCCATGCCGCCGTGGCTGGCCCCGGTCACCGTGACCGGCATCCCGATCACCGACGAGCACGTGCCGTACCTGCTGGAGGTCGCGGCCGAGCTGAAGAAGCACGGGATCCGGGTCGAGGTGGACACCTCGGACGACCGCATGCAGAAGAAGATCAGGAACGCTCAGAAGAGCAAGGTTCCGTACATGCTGATCGCCGGCAACGACGATGTCGAGGCGGGCGCGGTGTCCTTCCGCTACCGCAACGGCGAGCAGAAGAACGGCGTGCCGGTGGCGGACGCCGTCGCCGAGATCGTGGAAGCGGTGAAGAACCGCATCCAGGTGTGACGCCTTCGGACCACCACGCGCGGGGCGGGCTCTTGATGAGTCCGCCCCGCGCGGCTTTGCAAGCAGCGTTGGGCGAATATGCTGATCAGCATGACGACTGAGCCGGAACTGCAGCGGGGCGTCGGGGAGCCGGACGGCTTCCGCCGCCTGTGGACCCCCCATCGGATGGCGTACATCCAGGGTGAGAACAAGCCCACCGGTCCGGCTCCGGACGACGGTTGTCCGTTCTGCTCGATCCCCTCGCTGAGCGACGAGGACGGGCTGGTCATCGCCCGGGGCGCCGCCGTGTTCGCGGTGCTGAACCTGTACCCGTACAACGGCGGCCACTTGATGGTGGTCCCGTACCGGCACGTGGCGGACTACACCGACCTGGACGAGGCGGAGACGGCCGAGCTGGCCGACTTCACCAAGCGGGCGATGACCGCGCTGCGGGCGGCCTCGGGGGCGCACGGGTTCAACATCGGGATGAACCAGGGCGCGGCGGCCGGTGCCGGGATCGCGGCGCACCTGCACCAGCACGTGGTGCCGCGCTGGGGCGGGGACACCAACTTCATGCCGGTGGTCGGCCACACCAAGGTGCTGCCGCAACTGCTGGCGGACACCCGGAAGATGCTGGCCGAGGCCTGGCCGCAGGACTGATCGGGAACGCCGGAGGGGCCCGTCACCGCTGAGTCGGTGGCGGGCCCCTCCGGCGTGCGCGGGCCGGGGCTACTCGAACTGGTCGACCTTGTACGGGCGGGTGCCCTGGGCCTCGGACTTGATGATCGAGGCGCGGTTCTTGAAGCGGTCGGTGTCCAGGTCGTGCTCCTCCAGGAACTCCAGGGTGGCGGCGTGCACGGCGCCGAGGACCGGGACGGAGGCGTTGAGCGCGTTGTCGGTCATGAACCGGCTGCCCCACGGCGGGCTCGCCCAGGCGTGCCGGAAGCCGAACGGCTCGGGCAGGCCCAGGCCGCCGCCGAGCCAGGAGAGCAGCCCGGGGAGGCGGGTGAGCGGCGCGCGCAGGGCCTGGCGGACCACCTCGTCGTTGTCGATCAGGGGGAGCTTGACGGTGCGCTCCTCCCAGAACTTGCCGGTCTTCTGGACGGTCTTCTCCCTGGCCGAGGGCTTGTCGGAGAAGACGCCGTTGACCGGGCCGAGCGCGTAGCCGGCGACGGTGACGGTGAGGGTGTTGGCGAGCAGGGTGACGGTGACGGTGAAGGTGATGATCAGCTTGCCGTCGAAGGTGATGAACTGGGTGGCGAGGTAGTGCCGGGGGCCGCCGCCGGCGAAGGTCTGCTTGTCGGCGATGGTCTGGAGGGCGAAGTCGCGCATCCGGTCGCCGTCCATGTCGGCGTTGCCGGGGCGGGAGATCTCGTCGGCGTTCTCGCCGATTTCGAGGACCGCCCACTGCTTGACCGTGATGTTGGTCATCCCGCTGTTGGCGACCTCGCTGACGGCGAGCCCCTTGAGGTGCGAGGAGATCTTCCGGACGAGGTCCCAGGGGTGGAAGGCGCGGAAGTCGGAGTGGCCCGCGGCGGGGCGCATCACGTCGACCAGGCGCCATTCGCCCCAGCGCTTGCCGACGCCGAGGATGCCCTTGGGGCCGGCGTAGTGCTGGACGTTGGTCTCCTGCTCGGCCTCCATGCGGGCGAGCTTGTCGCGCAGGTCGACGGCCTTCTTGTCGAGGTCGTCGCGGGGGACGGCCTTGGACACGGTGGCGGCGACGGAGCTGCCCTCGGCGAGGGCGAGCCAGCGTTCGCGGAGCTCCTTGGTGGAGCGCAGCACGATGCGCCGGGCGAGGATCCCGCCGATGATGGGCGGGATCATGGCGACGCGCAGGTAGACGCCGAGCGGGCCGTGGACGGGGGGCTTGACGAGGAACAGGACGGAGACCACGGCCGCGGCCAGGAGCGCGAGGGCGCCGTAGAGCTCGTCCTGGAGGGCCTTGCCCTTCATGAGGTAGATGCGCAGGTAGAACGCACCGATCCAGATCAGGGTGCCGGGCAGGGCGAGCAGGCCGAAGAGCACGGTGACCACGGTCAGCTTGCGGTCCCGCGCGGCCCGCAACTCCTGCGCGGCCAGGCAGTGTTCGACGATCTGGCGGGTGTCGGTGCCGAACGAGGGCACGATCGGCTTGCGCCCGGCACCGACGGTGCGGGAGATGACGGCGGTGCTGAACGCCTCGCCGAGGTTCGCCTCGAAGAGCTTGAACCGGGGCTTCTTGTGGGTCGCGGCGGTGACCTTGCCGACGAAGTCCTCGATCTTGCCGTCGCGGTACGCGACCGAGGAGAGCGCCGGGGTGACTCCGGTTTGCGGCCCGGCGTCGGTGCGGGGTATCTGCGCACCCGGAGTCATGTCGAGTGTGGTCACGGTGGCGTCCCCTCCTCCCCTTGTCAGCGGCAGGTTATCGTGCCGCGGTGTCGCCGCGCGCATGATCGTCTGAAGTGCCGTCACGATCGGGCCGCGCCCGGGCCTGAGGGGCATGATGCCCAGCTTCGGGCTGGTCGATACCCGGTCGGCGGCGGGTCGTCGGGGTGGTGCAGGATGGCCGTGACGGCTAGGAAGGGAGCCCAGGGCGATGGATCCGGTGCTGGTTTTCGACGGGGACTGTTCGTTCTGCTCGTCCTGCGTGCGGTGGGCGGAGCGCTATCTGCGGCAGACGCTGGCCTCGGGGGGCTGGGACGCGGTGCCGTTCCAGTTCGAGGACCTGGCGGCGCTGGACGCGCGCGCGGGCGGGCTGGGCGAGGTGAGCGCGGAGCGGGCGGAGCGCGAGGTGCTGTGGGTGACGCCGACGGGCCGGGTGTACGGGGGCGCGCAGGCGGTGGCGCGGCTGCTGATGCGTTCGGGCGGCGCGTGGGCGTACCTGGGGGCGGTGCTGGCGTCGGCGCCGGTGCGGCCGGTGGCGGGCCTGGCGTACCGCTGGGTGGCGCGCAACCGGCACCGGATGCCGGGGGGTACGGCGGCGTGCTCGCTGCCGCGGCGGCAGGGCGCTCAGTCGGTGTAGCGGGTGGCCAGGGCGGTCGGCATGGGTTCGTGGCGCAGGTAGGCGCGGGAGAACTCGGCGGTGCCGTGGGTGAGTGAGCGCAGGTCGACCGGGTAGCGGACGAGCTCGAGTTCGGGGACCTCGGCGCGCAGCAGGGTCAGGCCGGGGCCGCCGGTCTCGGTGCCGAGGACGCGGCCGCGGCGGGCGGAGAGGTCGCCGAGGACGGCGCCGAGGTAGTCGTCGGGCAGCAGGACGGTGACGGCGGCGACGGGTTCGAGCAGCCGGATGACGGCGTGTTCGGCGGCGTCGCGCAGGGCGAGGGCGGCGGCGGCCTGGAAGGCCGCGTCGGAGGAGTCCACGGAGTGGGCCTTGCCGTCGGTGAGGGTGACCCGGACGTCGACGAGTGGGTGGCCGGTGGCGACGCCCTTGGCGAGTTGGGCGCGCAGGCCCTTCTCGACGGAGGGGATGAAGTGCTTGGGGACGGCGCCGCCGACGACGTGCTCCTGGAACTCGAAGCCGGAGCCGGCCGGGAGGGGTTCGACCTCCAGGTCGCAGATGGCGTACTGGCCGTGGCCGCCGGACTGCTTGACGAGCCGGCCGTGGCCGGCGGCGGCGGTGCCGAAGGTCTCGCGGAGGGCGACCTGGGGTTCGACGGTGTCGACGTGGACGCCGTGCCGGGTGCGCAGGCGGTCGAGGACGACCTCGGCGTGGGCCTCGCCGGTGCACCAGAGGACGAGCTGGTGGGTGGCGGGGTTCTGTTCGAGGCGTAGGGCCGGGTCCTCGGCGGTGAGGCGGGTGAGGGCCTGGGAGAGCTTGTCGTCGTCGGCCTTGCTGTGGGCTTCGACGGCGATCGGGAGCAGGGGCTCGGGGAGGGTCCAGCCGTCGAGGTCGACGGGGTGGCCGGGGTCGTGGACGGTGTCGCCGGCGCGGGCGGTGGTGAGCTTGGCGATGCAGACGAGGTCGCCGGCGACGGCGTGCGGGACGGGCCGCTGGAGCTTGCCGAAGGGGCTGCTGAGGGCGGTGACGCGTTCGTCGCCGTTCTGGTCGGCGCTGTGGGCGGGGCCGGCGAGGTGGATGCGGGTGTCGGGGCGCAGGGTGCCGGCGTACAGGCGCAGCAGGCTGATCCGGCCGACGTAGGTGTCGCCGGTGACGCGGACGACCTGGGCGGCGAGCGGGGCGTCGGGGTCGCAGTCGGGGGCGGGGCGGGTGCGTTCGCCGGGGTCGGGGAAGGTGTGGACGATCAGGTCGAGGAGTTCGGTGGCGCCGAGGCCGTTCTCGCTGGTGGGGACGGCGGGGTGGAGGGCGCAGCCGAGGACTTCGCGGCGCAGGCCGGCTTCGAGGGCGTCGGTGTCGAGGGTGTCGCCGGAGAGGTAGCGCTCCATGAGGGTGTCGTCCTGGCCGGAGATGGCCTCGACGAGGCTGTCGTGGGCCGGCCCGGTGTCGGGCAGCGGGGCGGCCCGGCCGTAGGTGTCGCCGGTGAGGAGGTCGACGCTGCCGTCGGGGCGGCCGTCGTGGAGGACGGGCAGGAAGAGCGGGCGGAGGGTGTCGGGGCCCAGGTCGAAGGCGTCGTGGCAGGCGGTGAGGATGTCGTCGAAGCCGGTGCGGGCGAGGTCGAGTTTGGCGACGGCGATGGCGCGCGGGATGCCTTCGGCGGCGCACTCGCGCCAGAGTGCGCGGGTGGGGGCGGTGACGGGGTCGGTGGCGGAGACGACGAAGACGGCGGCGTCGGCGGCGTGCAGGGCGGCGCGCAGGTCGGCGGTGAAGTCGGGGTGGCCGGGCGGGTCGATCAGGTTGATCTTGACGCCCTTCCATTCGAGCGGGAGCAGCGAGAGCTGGACGGAGCGCTGCTGGTGGTGCTCGATGTCCTCGTGGTCGGAGACGGTGCTGCCGTCGGTGACGTGACCGGCCCGGCCGGTGGCGCCGGCGGCGAGGGCGAGGGATTCGGCGAGCGTGGTCTTGCCCACACCGCTGGAGCCGATGAGGACGACGTTGCGCAGGTCCCGGGGGGAGGTGACGGCGGGTGCCTGGGCGGCTCGTGCCGTGCTGCGGTCGGGCATCGGGGTCTCCTCCCGTCGCGCCGGGGCTGTCCTTCGAAAGTGTAGGTGCGGGTGCTGCGGCGGCGCGTGTCGTACGGGTGGGCGGTGACCGTCCGTGTGTGGGACGTGGCCGGGGTGTCGTCGGGCGGTGCGTGCGACGGAGCGTGCCTCCGGCCTGGCTACGATGGGTGGGCCGGACGGGCTGATCCGTCCGGCCGTCTGCCGCGCGTGTTGCGCCAGGCGGGTACCAGGGAGATCGGAGCGGTCGGGAAGGCCATGCTCAACAAATACGCGCGTGCCTTCTTCACACGTGTTCTGACCCCGTTCGCCGCGTTCCTGATCCGGCTGGGCGTGAGCCCGGACGCCGTGACGCTGATCGGTACGGCCGGTTCGGTGGCCGGTGCGCTGGTGTTCTTCCCCCGCGGGGAGTTCTTCTGGGGCACCATCACGATCACGCTGTTCATCTTCTCGGACCTGGTGGACGGGAACATGGCCCGCCAGCTGGGCCGGAGCACCAGGTGGGGGGCGTTCCTGGACTCCACGCTGGACCGGGTCGCGGATGCGGCGATCTTCGGTGGTCTGGCGATGTGGTACGCGGGCAAGGGTGACAACAACCTGCTGTGCGCGGTGGCGATCTGCTGCCTGGCGAGCGGGCTGGTGGTGTCGTACACCAAGGCGCGGGCGCAGAGCCAGGGGCTGCCGTGCGACGTGTCGGGGCTGGTGGAGCGGGCCGAGCGGCTGGTGGCCAGCCTGGTGGCGGCCGGGGTCGCGGGTCTGCACAAGTTCGGGGTGCCGTACGTGGAGTGGCTGCTGCCGGTGGCGCTGTGGCTGGTGGCGGTGGGCAGTCTGGTGACGGTGTTCCAGCGCATGCTGACCGTGCGCCGGGAGGCGTTCGAGGCCGACCGAGCGGCGGCCGGGAGCTGATGGGGGGCGTCCTGCGGTGACGGACCGACTGGTGTACTGGGCGTACGCGCTGGGCTGGGCGGTGCTGAAGCACCTGCCGGAGCGGGTGGCGCGGGGCCTGTTCGACCGGCTGGCGGACTACGCCTGGCGCCGGCGCGGCAAGCGGGTGCTCCAGTTGGAGGCGAACCTGCGCCGGGTCCGTCCGGGTCTGGACGAGGCGGGCCTGCGGGCGCTGTCGCGGGCCGGGATGCGCTCGTACCTGCGGTACTGGATGGAGTCGTTCCGGCTGCCGGTCTGGAGCCGGGAGCGGGTGGCCCGGGACGTCCGGTCGGAGGGTCTGGAGAACCTGCGCGCGCCGATCGAGGCCGGTCGGGGCGCGGTGATCGCGCTGCCGCACATGGGCAACTGGGACCTGGCGGGCACCTGGGTGGCGCAGCTGGGCTTCCCGTTCACCACGGTCGCGGAGCGGTTGAAGCCGGAGCGGCTGTTCGACCGGTTCGTGGAGTTCCGGGAGGGCCAGGGCATGGAGGTCCTGGCGTTGACCGGGGGCGGGGTGAACGTGATCGGCACGCTGGCGCGACGGCTGCGCGAGGGCCGGCTGGTCTGCCTGGTGGGGGACCGGGACCTCTCGGAGGCGGGCGTGGGGGTGTCGTTCTTCGGGGAGGCGACCCGGATGCCGGCCGGTCCGGCGGCGCTGTGCCAGCGCACCGGGGCGGCGCTGCTGCCGGTGACGCTCTGGTACGACGGCCCGGTGATGCGGGCACGGATCCACCCCGAGGTGCCGGTGCCGCAGGAGGGCGACCGCAAGGAGCGGGCGCAGGTGATGACGCAGGCGCTGGCGCGGGTGTGGGAGCAGGCGATCCGCGAGCACCCCGAGGACTGGCACATGCTGCAGCGGTTCTGGCTGGCCGACCTCCCGGTCCGTGAGACGGTGGAGGAGGCGGCCGAGCCGCACTCCGAGGCGGCCCGGGCGGCCGCGCCGGAGCCGGCCGGCGAGCCGGCGGCCGAGGCCTCCGGGTCCTGATCCCGGCCAGCAGGAGTACCCGAAGGAGCATGAGGAACCCGTGAAGATCGGCATCGTCTGCCCGTACGATTGGGACGTCCCCGGTGGGGTGCAGTTCCACATCCGGGACCTGGCCGAGCACCTGATCGGTCTGGGCCACGAGGTCTCGGTGCTGTCGCCGGCCGAGGACGAGGAGGCGCTGCCGCCGTACGTGGTCGGTGCCGGGCGGGCGGTGGCGGTGCCGTACAACGGGTCGGTGGCGCGGCTGAGCTTCGGCGTCCTGTCGGCGGCGCGGACGCGGCGGTGGTTGCACGAGGGCCGGTTCGACATCCTGCACGTGCACGAGCCGGCGGCGCCGAGCGTGTCGATGCTGGCCGCCTGGTCGGCGTCCGGGCCGATGGTGGGGACGTTCCACACCTCCAACCCGCGCTCGCGGGCGATGATCGCGGCCTCACCGATCCTGCAGCCCGGCCTGGAGAAGATGCGGGCCCGGATCGCGGTGTCGGAGTACGCGCGGCGGACGCTGGTGGAGCACCTGGGCGGCGACGCGGTGGTGATCCCGAACGGCGTGGACGTCGGCTTCTTCGCGGACGCCGAGCCGGACGAGCGCTGGTGCGGCGGTGCGGCGGCCGGGGAGCCGGGCACGATCGGCTTCGTCGGCCGCATCAACGAGCCGCGCAAGGGCCTGCCGACGCTGCTGGCGGCGCTGCCGAAGATCCTGGCCGAGCGGCCGGGCGTGCGGCTGCTGGTGGCGGGCAAGGGGGACGAGGAGGAGGCCGTCGCCGGCCTGGCGCCGGAGGTCCGCCGCCAGGTGGAGTTCCTCGGCATGGTGAGCGACCGCGACAAGGCCCGGCTGCTGCGCAGCGTGGACCTGTACGTGGCGCCGAACACCGGTGGCGAGAGCTTCGGGATCATCCTGGTCGAGGCGATGTCGGCGGGCGCCCCGGTGCTGGCCAGCGACCTGGACGCGTTCAAGCAGGTGCTGGACGGCGGGGAGGCGGGCGAGCTGTTCCCGGTGGAGGACGCGGACGCGCTGGCCACCGCGGCGCTGCGGCTGCTGGGCGATCCGGAGCGGCTGGGGGAGCTGAGCAAGGCCGCCTCGCGGTACGTGCGGCGGTTCGACTGGTCGACGGTCGGCGCGGACATCCTGGCGGTGTACGAGACGGTGGCGGCGGGGGCCGCGGCGGTGGTCGAGGAGGACGTGCGCAGCGGCCGGCGCGGCCGGTTCGGCCTGGCCCGGGACTGAGCCCGGCGGCCCCGGGACTTTTCCGGGGTGTCGGCGGCGTTAGGGTCGGTCGACCGTATTCGGGCACGACGCATGGGGGCACCGATGCCGCAGATCTCCGTCGACTACTCGCCGAGCCTGGCCGGCTCCTTCGACCGCCGGGCGCTGGGCGTGGCGATCAACCGGCTCGCGGTGGGGACGATCGACGCGAAGCCGGAGGCGTGCAAGACGCTGTTCCGGCAGAACGACGACTTCGTGGTGGGGGAGGGCGAGGGGGCCGTCGCGCAGGTGTACGTCGAGTTCCAGATCTTCCCGGGCCGTACGCCGGAGGCGAAGGCGGCGCTCAGCGAGGGCGTGCTGGCGCTGCTGGCGGAGCACGTCGCGCCGGCGCCGGGCACCCGGCTGCACACCGCGGTGAACGTCTCCGACATCGACCGCGGGTCCTACCGGAGCGCGAGCGCGGAGGGCTGAGCCGGTGACACCCGGTAGCGTTGCGCCCCGTGACTACCTGGATCTGGGCCGGCGTGGCCGTGGTGCTGTTCGGCATGTACCTGAGTTGGACGGCCGGTCGGTTGGACCGGCTGCACGCCAGGATCGACGCCGCGCGGGCGGCGCTGGACGCGCAGCTGGTCCGTCGGGCCTCGGTGGCGATGGAGCTGGCCACGTCCTCGCTGCTGGACCCGGCGGCCTCGCTGCTGCTGCTGGACGCGGCGCACGCGGCCCGGCAGGCCGAGGACGACCAGCGTGAGGTGGCGGAGAGCCAGCTGAGCCTGGCGCTGCGGGCGGTGTTCGCCGAGCCGGAGCAGGTGGCGGCGCTGGTGGCGGAGCCGGGCGGCGAGGACGCGGTGCGCGATCTGACGGCGGCGGTGCGCCGGGCGCCGATGGCGCGCCGGTTCCACAACGACGCGGTGCGGGCGGCCCGGGCGGTGCGCGAGCACCGTCTGGTGCGGTACTTCCGGCTGGCGGGGAAGGCCCCGTTCCCGCTGGCGTTCGAGATGGACGATGCCCCGCCGCCCGCGCTCACGCCCGAAGGGGCACCCGCCTAGGCTGTGCTCGGATACGGCCCGTTTGTCGCATCCCGTCGTCCGGGCTGGACTTGGTGGCGCATGGTTGCGTCACCCATTCCGCCTACCATAGGGCGATAGCACTGGTTCATCTTCGAGTGAGGTCTCACGTGTCCACCACCCCCACCACCGCAGACCAGCCGCAGATCGGTACCGCCCGGGTGAAGCGCGGCATGGCCGAGCAGCTCAAGGGCGGTGTGATCATGGACGTGGTCAACGCCGAGCAGGCCAAGATCGCCGAGGACGCCGGCGCGGTGGCCGTCATGGCGCTGGAGCGGGTTCCGGCCGACATCCGCAAGGACGGCGGCGTGGCCCGGATGTCCGACCCGAACATGATCGAGGAGATCATCGAGGCGGTCTCCATCCCGGTGATGGCCAAGTCGCGGATCGGTCACTTCGTCGAGGCCCAGGTCCTCCAGTCGCTCGGTGTCGACTACATCGACGAGTCCGAGGTGCTGACCCCGGCCGACGAGGTCAACCACTCCGACAAGTGGGCCTTCACCACCCCCTTCGTCTGTGGCGCCACCAACCTGGGCGAGGCCCTGCGCCGCATCGCCGAGGGCGCGGCCATGATCCGCTCGAAGGGCGAGGCCGGCACCGGCAACGTGGTCGAGGCCGTCCGCCACCTGCGCCAGATCAAGAACGAGATCGCCAAGCTCCGCGGCTTCGACAACAACGAGCTGTACGCCGCCGCCAAGGAGCTGCGCGCCCCGTACGAGCTCGTCAAGGAGGTCGCCGAGCTCGGCAAGCTGCCGGTCGTGCTGTTCTCCGCCGGTGGCGTGGCCACCCCGGCCGACGCCGCGCTGATGCGCCAGCTCGGCGCCGAGGGCGTCTTCGTCGGCTCGGGCATCTTCAAGTCGGGCGACCCGGCCAAGCGCGCCGCCGCCATCGTGAAGGCCACCACCTTCTACGACGACCCGAAGATCATCGCGGACGCCTCCCGCAACCTCGGCGAGGCCATGGTCGGCATCAACTGCGACACCCTGCCGGAGACCGAGCGCTACGCCAACCGCGGCTGGTAGTCGCCCCCCTGTGCCGGCCCGTCGCAGCGCCCTGGCGCGCGGCGGGCCGCGTCACGTACATCCGTAGAACGATCGAACGAGGTTGAAGACCGTGAGCACTCCAGTCATCGGCGTCCTCGCCCTCCAGGGTGACGTCCGCGAGCACCTGGTCGCGCTGGCCGAGGCCGACGCGCTCGCCCGCCCGGTGCGCCGTGCCGAGGAGCTGGCCGAGGTCGACGCGCTGGTGATCCCCGGCGGGGAGTCCACCACCATGTCCAAGCTGGCGCTGCTGTTCGGCGTGATGGACCCGCTGCGCGAGCGGGTCGCCGCCGGGATGCCGGTGTACGGCACCTGCGCGGGAATGATCATGCTGGCCGACAAGATCCTGGACGGCCGGGACGACCAGGAGACCGTCGGCGGCATCGACATGACCGTGCGCCGCAACGCCTTCGGCCGTCAGAACGAGTCCTTCGAGTCCGGTGTCGCCTTCGAGGGCCTGGGCGACGCGCCGGTGCACGGCGTCTTCATCCGGGCCCCCTGGGTCGAGGGCGTCGGCGCGGGTGTCGAGGTGCTGGCCGAGCTGCCCGCCGCGGACGGTCCGGAGAGCCGGATCGTGGCCGTGCGCCAGGGCAACCTGCTGGCGACCTCCTTCCACCCGGAGCTCACCGGCGACCACCGCGTGCACGCCTACTTCGTCGCGATGGTCGAGGAGCACCTGGGGCGGCGCTGACCGTGTGCGCCTTTCCGGTGACGACACCGGTAAGATCTCATCTGTTTCATTTCCCTTTGGCGACGTAAAGGAGCTGGCGAATGTCCGGCCACTCTAAGTGGGCTACCACCAAGCACAAGAAGGCCGTGATCGACGCCAAGCGCGGCAAGCTCTTCGCCAAGATGATCAAGAACATCGAGGTGGCGGCGCGCACCGGCGGTCCCGACCCGGCCGGCAACCCGACCCTCTACGACGCCATCCAGAAGGCGAAGAAGAGCTCGGTCCCGATCGACAACATCAACCGCGCCGTCAAGCGCGGTGGCGGCCTGGAGGCCGGCGGCGCCGACTACCAGACCATCATGTACGAGGGCTACGGCCCGAACGGCGTCGCCGTCCTGATCGAGTGCCTCACCGACAACCGCAACCGCGCCGCCTCCGACGTGCGCGTCGCGATGACCCGCAACGGCGGCTCGATGGCCGACCCGGGCTCGGTGTCGTACCTGTTCACCCGCAAGGGCGTCGTGATCGTCCCCAAGGCTGACGGCGTGGACGAGGACAAGCTCTTCGAGGTCGTCCTCGACCAGGAGCCCGAGGAGATCAACGACCTCGGCGACGCGTTCGAGATCGTCTCCGAGGCCGCCAAGATGGTCGCCGTGCGCACCGCGCTGGTGGACGCCGGCGTCGACTACGACTCGGCCGAGGCCAACTTCCTCCCGAGCATGCAGGTCGAGCTGGACGTCGACGGCGCCCGCAAGATCCTCAAGCTGATCGACGTGCTGGAGGACAGCGACGACGTGCAGAACGTCTTCGCCAACTTCGACATCTCCGACGAGGTCGGTGCGCAGCTCGACGCCGAGTGATCGTTCTCACTCCCCGGCCCGGCGGTCTCCCGACCGCCGGGCCGGTGTCTTTGCGGGCGCTGTCGGACCCGGACGGTAGCCTTCGCAGGTCGCCCGCCGTCGGGCCGGAGGGCCTGTTCGGGCCGGAGCGCCCGGAGGCGGACGGCGACCAACGAGAGGCGGGGCTGTGGTACGGGTACTGGGCGTGGACCCGGGGCTGACCAGGTGCGGGATCGGCGTGGTCGAGGGCGCGCCGGGGCGGCCGCTGCGGATGGTCGGGGTCGGCGTCATACGCACCCCCGCCGAGGACGAGATCGGGCGGCGGCTGCTGCTGGTGGAGCAGGGCATGGAGGCCTGGCTCGACGAGCACCAGCCGGAGCTGGTCGCCGTCGAGCGGGTGTTCGCCCAGCACAACGTCCGGACGGTGATGGGCACCGCCCAGGCCAGCGCGGTCGCGATGCTCTGCGCCACCCGGCGCGGCATCCCGGTCACCCTGCACACCCCGAGCGAGGTCAAGGCCGCCGTCACCGGCTCCGGCCGGGCCGACAAGGCGCAGGTCACGGCCATGGTGCAGCGCCTGCTGCGGCTGGACGCCCCGCCCAAGCCCGCCGACGCCGCCGACGCGCTGGCGCTGGCCATCTGCCACATCTGGCGCGGCGGGGCGGTCAACCGCCTGGAGGCCGCGGTACGGGCGGCCCGCGCCACCCCCCTGAAAGGAAGCAGCCGGTGATCGCCTTCGTGCAAGGGCCCGTGGCGGCCATCTCCTCCGGACTCGCCGTGGTCGAGGTCGGTGGGGTCGGCATGGCCGTGCAGTGCACGCCGAACACGCTGGCCGGGCTCCGGCTGGGTGAGCCCGCCCGGCTCGCGACCTCGTTGGTGGTCCGGGAGGACTCGCTGACCCTGTTCGGCTTCGCGGACGACGACGAGCGCGCCGTCTTCGAGATCCTCCAGGCCGCGCCGGGTGTCGGCCCGAAGCTGGCGCAGGCGATCCTCGGGGTGCACAGCCCCGACGCGCTGCGGGCCGCGGTGGCCGGCGGCGACGAGAAGGCGCTGGTGGCCGTGCCCGGCATCGGGAAGGCGAAGGCCGCCAAGCTGCTGCTGGAGTACAAGGACAAGCTGGGCGCACCGCACGGCGCGGTGCCGGCGCAGAAGCCGATCGCGAGCGGCCCGGCCCCCTGGACCGAGCAGCTGCACTCGGCGCTGACCGGTCTCGGCTACGCTCCGCGCGAGGCGGACGACGCGGTCGTGGCCGTCACCCCCGAGGCGGAGGCCCAGCAGGCGCCGGACGTCGGCGCACTGCTCCGGCTCGCCCTGCGCGGCCTCAACCGATCCCGCTGAAGCCATCTGGCGATCTGTCCTCTTGTCGACTTTGGAGCATGTGCTGATGAGTCCGTACGACTCGGACCCGGGCGACCGGCTGGTGACGGCCGCCGCCGACGGGGAGGACCAGGCGGTCGAGGCGGCGCTGCGCCCCAAGCAACTGGACGAGTTCATCGGTCAGGAGCGGGTGCGCGAGCAGCTGTCCCTGGTGCTCCAGGCGGCCCGCAAGCGCGGCAGCGCGCCCGACCACGTGCTGCTCAGCGGGCCGCCCGGGCTGGGCAAGACCACCCTGTCCATGATCATCGCCGCCGAGCTGGGCGCCCCGATCCGGATCACCTCCGGCCCGGCGATCCAGCACGCGGGGGACCTCGCGGCGATCCTCTCCTCGCTCGCCGAGGGCGAGGTGCTCTTCCTCGACGAGATCCACCGGATGTCCCGTCCGGCCGAGGAGATGCTCTACATGGCGATGGAGGACTTCCGGGTCGACGTGATCGTCGGCAAGGGCCCGGGCGCCACCGCCATCCCGCTGGAACTGCCGCCCTTCACCCTGGTCGGCGCCACCACCCGGGCCGGCCTGCTGCCGCCCCCGCTGCGCGACCGTTTCGGCTTCACCGGGCACATGGAGTTCTACGCCCCGGCCGAGCTCGAACGGGTGGTGCGCCGCTCGGCCACCCTGCTGGACGTGGAGATCGACCAGGCCGGCGCCGCCGAGATCGCCGGCCGCTCGCGGGGGACGCCGCGCATCGCCAACCGGCTGCTGCGCCGGGTCCGCGACTTCGCGCAGGTGCGGCACGACGGCCAGGTCACCGCGGAGATCGCCGCCCGGGCGCTGGACGTCTACGAGGTGGACGCCCGCGGGCTGGACCGGCTGGACCGCGCGGTGCTGACCGCGCTGCTGCGGCTGTTCGGCGGCGGTCCGGTCGGTTTGTCGACTCTCGCGGTCGCGGTGGGGGAGGAGTCCGAGACGGTCGAGGAGGTGGCGGAGCCCTTCCTGGTCCGCGAGGGCCTGCTCGCCCGGACCCCGCGCGGCCGGATCGCCACCGCGGCGGCCTGGCAGCACCTGGGGATGACCCCGCCGGTCCAGACCACCCGGGGCGCCGTACCCGCGCAATCCGAACTCCTGCGGGCCGACGAGGGCTGAACGGGTGATCGTCGCCCGCCGGTTCCCGGGAGGCGTCCGATGCGCCACCCCGGTGAGCGGCCCGCGTGCGGGCCGGGGGCGAAGTCCGGGGAAACTGTGCAGGCGGAGGGTCGCCACTTTCGGCGGCAGGATGCGATGCTTGGCGTTGTCCGATCAGTTCGGGGTCGCCTAGACTCCGCCGGACCGCCCCGCTCACCTGACGGGCCGACCAATACCACACAGGCCGCCGGTCGGCGGCCCGTAAAGGACCCTGGCTGCAGTGAACTTCATCATCCTTCTCCTCCCGATCATCGCGATCGTGCTCATGTTCCGGTCGCAGAAGAAGCGCCAGTCGCAGATGCAGCAGATGCAGACCTCGCTGGAGCCAGGGGCGGGGGTGCGCACCATCGGCGGCCTGTACGCCCAGGTGAAGGCGGTCAACGAGGAGACCATCGAGCTGGAGATCGCGCCCGGCGTGGTCACCCACTTCACCAAGAGCGCGATCGCCGCTGTCCTGGACCCCCAGGAGTACGACGCGATCATCAACGGTCGCCCCGCCGATGACGAGCTGGCCGAGCCGGAGGCCGAGGACGCCGACGCCGAGCCGGTCGAGGACAAGCCGGCCGAGGACAAGCCGCTGACGCTCACCAAGGACGGCGGCGCCAAGGGCGACGTCGAGGGCGGGGCTCCCGCGAGCAAGTAGTACGGTCGGGCACCAGCCCGGCCGCGCGGCCCAGTGCCGCGAGCCCACAGGACCTCAGGGCCGCAGAACCGCCATGCCCCCGTCCCGCCACAAGCCGGACGGGGGTCCGGTTGGGGGGAGTGGCATGGACAGGGAGAAACGAGCAAGGTGGCAACACCCAAGTCGCGCCCGCGCGACGGCTACCCAGGGCGGGCGCTGGCCCTCATCCTGGTCGTCACCGTCGGACTGGTCGCCCTCATGTTCGGGACGGGCCACACCAAGCCCCGGCTCGGAATCGACCTCGCCGGTGGCACCAGCATCACGCTGACCGCGAAGTCGACAGACCCCAAGGCGATCAGCAAGTCCAACATGGACATCGCCACCGGGATCATCGAGCGCCGCGTCAACGGCATGGGTGTCTCCGAGGCGGAGGTGCAGACCCAGGGCGACAACACGATCATCGTGAACATCCCCAAGGGCGGCAACCAGCAGAACGCGGCGGACCAGGTGGGTACCACCGCCAAGCTGTACTTCCGCCCGGTCCTCGCGGTGGCGCCCAGCGGCTTCACGCCGCCGGCGCCCACCGCCTCCCCCTCGGCCACCGGCACCCCGAGCGCGGCCCAGTCCGCCGGGTCCACCGCCTCGCCCGGCGCGAGCGCGTCCGGCACGCCCAGCGCGAGCGGCACCAAGCAGGGCCGCCCGGCCGGTGAGGCGCTGGCCGCCGACGCCAGCCCGAGCGCCGCCGCCACGGGCGCGAGCACCGCCCCGAGCGCCGCCACCACGCCGTCCGCGCCCGCCACCCCGCCCAGCGCCGCGGACGTCAGCGCCGCGATGACCCAGGGCACCGTGCCGCCGGAGCTGGCCGCGGCCTTCACCGCCCTCGACTGCACCAAGCCGGAGGTCCGCTCGGCGCAGACCGGCCCCGAGGACAAGGCCGTCGTCGCCTGCTCGCAGAAGCCCGAGAACGGCTACTACGAGAAGCTCGCCCTCGGCCCCGTCGCCGTGAAGGGTTCGGACGTCTCCAAGGCCCAGCCGAGCCTCGACACCCAGACGGGTGCCGGCTGGCAGGTCCAGCTGCAGTTCAACGGCGCCGGCACCGACGCCTTCACCAAGGTCACCGGCCAGCTCGCCACCCAGACCCCGCCGAACAACCAGTTCGCGATCGTGCTGGACAACCAGGTCGTCTCGCACCCCGAGGTCAAGAACGTGATCCCCGGCGGCAGCGCCGTGATCACCGGCCGCTTCAGCCAGACCGAGGCGCAGGACCTGTCCAACGTGCTGGGCTACGGCGCCCTGCCGCTGGAGTTCACCAAGAGCGACATCACCACCGTCTCCCCGGCGCTCGGCAGCGACCAGCTCGAGGCCGGTATGGTCGCCGGCGCGATCGGCATGCTGCTGGTCGTGCTCTACTCGCTGGTCTACTACCGCGGCCTCGGCCTGGTCTCGATCGCCGGTCTGCTCGTCTCGGCGGCCCTGACCTACTCGATCATGAGCCTGCTCGGCGCCGGGATCGGCTTCGCGCTGAACCTGCCCGCGGTCTGCGGCGCGATCGTCGCGATCGGCATCACCGCCGACTCCTTCATCGTCTACTTCGAGCGCATCCGCGACGAGGTCCGCGAGGGCGCCCCGCTGCGCCCGGCGGTCCAGCGGGCCTGGCCGCGCGCCCGGCGCACCATCCTGGTGTCGGACTTCGTGTCCTTCCTCTGCGCCGCCGTGCTCTACGTGGTCTCGGTCGGCAAGGTCCAGGGCTTCGCGTTCACCCTGGGGCTGACCACCGCGCTGGACGTCGTGGTGATCTTCCTCTTCACCAAGCCGGTCATCACGCTGCTGGCCCGGCGCAAGTTCTTCGCCAACGGTCACCCGTGGTCCGGCCTGGACCCGAAGCGGCTGGGCGCCCGCCCGCCGCTGCGCAGCAGCCGTCGTCGTAGCCCCTCCTCTGCCGCCGTGAAGGAGGCCTGACACCGTGTCACGCTTCTCCAATCTGGGACACCGGCTCTACCAGGGCGAGGTCAGCTTCGACTTCGTCGGGCGCCGCAAGCTCTGGTACTCCATCTCCGGCGTGATCGTGCTGATCGCGGCGATCGGTCTGGCGATGGGCCTGCACCTGGGCATCGAGTTCAAGGGCGGCTCGGTCTACACCGTGAGCAAGCCGGGGCTGACCGTCTCGCAGGCGCAGGAGACGTCCAACCAGATCACCTCCTCGCACCCGCTGGTGCAGTCGACCGACAACGGCAAGATCCGCATCCAGGTCAGCACCGAGGAGCCGAAGAGCTCGGACGAGATCCGCGCTCAGCTCTCCGAGAAGCTGGCCGTGCCGCTGGACACCGTCGAGGCCCAGGTGATCGGCCCCAGCTGGGGCAAGCAGATCTCCTCGAAGGCACTCACCGGCCTGATCATCTTCATGGTCCTGGTGACGGTCTACCTGGCGATCGCCTTCGAGTGGCGGATGGCGGTGGCGGCCCTGGTCGCCCTCATCCACGACCTCCTGATCACCATCGGCGTATACGCCCTGGTGGGCTTCGAGGTCACCCCGGGTACGGTGATCGGCTTCCTGACCATCCTCGGGTACTCGCTCTACGACACGGTCGTCGTCTTCGACACCGTGAAGGAGAACACCAAGGACCTCACCAAGCAGAACAAGCGCACCTACAGCGAGGCAGCCAACGCGGGCCTCAACCAGACCCTGGTGCGTTCGCTCAACACCACCGTGGTCGCCCTGCTCCCGGTCGCCGCGCTGCTGTTCATCGGTGGCGGCCTCCTGGGCGCCGGCACGCTGAACGACATCTCGCTGGCGCTGTTCATCGGCCTCGCGGCCGGTGCCTACTCGTCGATCTGCGTCGCCACCCCGCTGCTGGCGCAGCTCAAGGAGGAGCAGCCGGAGATGAAGGCGCTGCGCAAGCGGGTCCTGCAGCACCGGGCCGCGGCCGCCGCCAAGGCCGCCGGCGAGGTGCCGGCGGACGAGGAGATCGCGGACGAGGACCTGCCTGCGGGTATGGTCGGTCAGCGCGGCCGGGCGGCCGGCACCACGCGTGCCAAGGGCCGTCCGTCCACCAAGCGCTGAACCGACCCGACCGTAAGGACACGCCGTGACCACCGCCGACACCGCACTGGCCGAGCTGTTGAACAGCCGGATCCGGGACGTCCCGGACTACCCGAAGCCGGGTGTGCTGTTCAAGGACATCGCGCCGCTGCTGGCCGACGCCGAGGCCTTCGGCGCCCTCACCAGGGCGCTGGCGGACCGGGCGCGGGAGCTCGGGGCGACCAAGGTGGTGGGCCTGGAGGCGCGCGGCTTCGTGCTGGCGGCTCCGGCGGCCTTCGCGGCCGGGCTGGGCTTCGTGCCGATCCGCAAGGAGGGCAAGCTGCCCGGCGAGGTGTTCCGGCGCTCGTACGAGCTGGAGTACGGCTCGGCGACGCTGGAGGTGCAGTGCGACGCCTTCGCGCCCGGTGAGCGGGTGCTGGTGGTGGACGACGTGCTGGCCACCGGTGGCACCATCGGCGCCTCGCTGGACCTGGTGAAGGAGGCCGGCGCCGAGCTGGTGGGCGTCGTGGTGCTGATGGAGCTGGGCTTCCTGGACGGCCGGGAACGGCTGTCCGGGCACCTGAACGGCGCCCCGCTGGAGACGCTGGTCACGGTCTGAGGGACCTGAACGAAGGGCGGCGGTCGGATCATCCGACCGCCGCCCTTCCGTTTCCGGCCCGGGCGGATGAACGCCCGGGCGCCCGGCTCGGTACCATGAAGATTCATCCCCTCCCGGTTGCGTCCGACCGTACGGGCCGCGGCAGGGGTCGGCCCCGGTGCCCCGAGGAGAGTCCTTGCCCGACGAGGTTGTGCCCACGGCCGAAGCGGCCGCCCCCGACAACCGTCCCACGCCCTCGGGGGCCACCCCGGCACGCCCGGCGCCGACCTCCTCGCGACCGACCGCCCCCACCGGGCGCGGCTCCTCCTCGGGTGGCATGCGCGCCCGCCTGGCCCGCCTCGGCGGCCAGCGCTCCAGCGTGCTCAACCCCGTGCTGGAGCCGCTGTTCCGGTCCATCCGGGCGAACGACCCGAAGGCCGATCCGGCGCTGCTGCGGGACATCGAGCGGGCCTACGCCGTCGCCGAGAAGTGGCACCGCGGGCAGAAGCGCAAGAGCGGCGACCCGTACATCACCCACCCGCTGGCGGTGGCCACCATCCTGGCCGAGCTGGGGATGGACGCCCCGACCCTGATGGCCGGGCTGCTGCACGACACCGTCGAGGACACCGACTACGGCCTGGAGACCCTGCGCAAGGACTTCGGCGACTCGGTGGCGCTGCTGGTGGACGGCGTCACCAAGCTGGACCGGGTCAAGTTCGGCGAGGCCGCGCAGGCCGAGACCGTCCGCAAGATGGTCGTCGCGATGGCCAAGGACCCGCGGGTCCTGGTGATCAAGCTGGCCGACCGCCTGCACAACATGCGCACGATGCGCTACCTCAAGCGGGAGAAGCAGGAGAAGAAGGCCCGCGAGACGCTGGAGATCTACGCCCCGCTGGCGCACCGGCTGGGCATGAACACCATCAAGTGGGAGCTGGAGGACCTCGCCTTCGCGATCCTCTACCCCAAGATGTACGACGAGATCGTCCGGCTGGTCGCCGAGCGCGCCCCCAAGCGGGACGAGTACCTGGCGACCGTCATCGACCAGGTCCAGGGGGACCTGCGCGGCGCCCGGATCACCGCCTCCGTCACCGGCCGGCCGAAGCACTACTACTCGGTCTACCAGAAGATGATCGTCCGGGGCCGGGACTTCGCCGAGATCTACGACCTGGTGGGCATCCGGGTCCTGGTCGACACCGTCCGCGACTGCTACGCGGCGCTGGGCACCATCCACGCGCGGTGGAACCCGGTGCCGGGGCGGTTCAAGGACTACATCGCGATGCCCAAGTTCAACATGTACCAGTCGCTGCACACGACGGTGATCGGCCCCGGCGGCAAGCCCGTCGAACTCCAGATCCGCACCTTCGACATGCACCGCCGGGCCGAGTACGGCATCGCCGCGCACTGGAAGTACAAGCAGCGCGCGGTGGCCGGCGCGTCCAAGGTCCGCACCGACACCCCGACCCAGGTCCGCAAGGACGACAAGGCCGGCGCCGTCAACGAGATGGCCTGGCTGCGGCAGCTGCTGGACTGGCAGAAGGAGACCGCCGACCCGGGCGAGTTCCTGGAGTCGCTGCGCTTCGACCTGGCCAGCAACGAGGTCTTCGTCTTCACGCCCAAGGGCGACGTGATAGCCCTGCCGGCCGGCGCGACCCCGGTCGACTTCGCCTTCGCGGTGCACACCGAGGTGGGCTACCGGACGATAGGGGCCCGGGTCAACGGGCGGCTGGTACCGCTGGAGTCGACGCTGGAGAACGGCGACGCCGTCGAGGTGTTCACCTCCAAGGCGGAGAACGCCGGCCCGTCCCGGGACTGGCTGGGCTTCGTCAAGTCGCCGCGCGCCCGCAACAAGATCCGCGCCTGGTTCTCCAAGGAGCGCCGCGAGGAGGCGATCGAGCACGGCAAGGAGGCGATCGTCCGGGCGATGCGCAAGCAGGGCCTGCCGATCCAGCGGATCCTGACCGGCGACTCGCTGGTCACCCTGGCCCACGAGATGCGCTACCCCGACATCTCCTCGCTCTACGCCGCGATCGGCGAGGGCCACGTCACCGCGCAGAACATCGTGCAGAAACTGGTCCAGGCGCTCGGCGGCGAGGAGGGCGCCACCGAGGACCTCGCCGAGACCGCGACCCCGACGCACGACAACCGCCGGGCGGTGCGCCGCCGGGCCAAGGGCGACCCGGGCGTGATCGTCAAGGGCGTCGAGGACGTCTGGGTCAAGCTGTCCCGCTGCTGCACCCCGGTGCCGGGCGACCCGATCGTCGGGTTCGTGACCCGCGGCAACGGCGTATCGGTGCACCGCGCCGACTGCGTCAACGTCGAGTCGCTGAGCCAGCAGCCCGAGCGGATGATCGACGTCGAGTGGGCCGCCACCCAGTCCTCGGTGTTCCTGGTGGCCATCCAGGTCGAGGCGCTGGACCGCTCCCGGCTGCTCTCGGACGTCACCCGGGTGCTCTCCGACCAGCACGTCAACATCCTGTCGGCGGCGGTGCAGACCTCCCGCGACCGGGTCGCGATGAGCCGCTTCACCTTCGAGATGGGCGACCCGAAGCACCTCGGCCACGTGCTCAAGGCCGTGCGCGGCGTCGAGGGCGTCTACGACGTCTACCGCGTCACCTCGGCCCGCAAGTAGCGCCCCCGGGCACGAGAGCACGAGAGAGGGCCCCGGGAGATCCCGGGGCCCTCTCTCGTGCGTTCGGCGGATCAGCCGCTGAACTCCTCCTGGCTCCGGTGCGCCTGCTCCAGCAGGGTCTGCACGCCGGCCAGCTCGTTCTCCAGCTTGGCGATCCGGCCGGCGTTGCCGGCGGCGCGGGCCTTGTCCAGGTCGGCCTGGATCTTGTCGGCCTTCGCCTCGAACAGGCCGACCATGCCGGCGGCGCGCGCCTTGGCCTCCGGGTTGGAGCGCTTCCACTCGGCGTCCTCGGCCTCGCGGATGGCCCGCTCGACCGTGTTCAGCCGGCCGTCCAGCTTCGGACGGGCGTCGCGCGGCACGTGCCCGATCGCCTCCCAGCGCTCGTTGACCTCGCGCAGCGCCGCCTTGGCGGCCTTCAGGTCGGTGATCGGCAGGATCGCCTCGGCCTCGGTGGCCAGCGCCTCCTTGAGCTTCTGGTTGGCCACCTGCTCGGCGTCCCGCTCGCTGAACACCGCGGAACGGGCCTGGAAGAAGACGTCCTGCGCGCCGCGGAACCGCGCCCACAGCTCGTCCTCGATGTCCCGCTGGGCCCGGCCGGCGGACTTCCAGCGCGCCATCAGGTCGCGGTAGGCGGCCGCGGTGTCGCCCCACTCGGTGGACGAGGACAGCGCCTCGGCCTCGGCGACCAGCGCCTCCTTGGTCTGCCGGGCCTGCTCGCGCTCGGCGTCCAGGGTCGCGAAGTGCGCCTTGCGGTGCTTGGAGAAGACCGAACGGGCGTGCGAGAAGCGGTGCCACAGCTCGTCGTCGCTCTTGCGGTCCAGCCGGGGCAGGCCCTTCCAGGTGTCCACCAGGGCGCGCAGCCGGTCCCCGGCCTCCCGCCACTGGGTGGACTCGGCGAGCTGCTCGGCCTCGGAGACCAGCGCCTCCTTGGCGGTGCGGGTCTCGTCCTGGGCCTTGGCGCGGGCGGCCTTGCGCTCCTCGCGCCGGCTCTCGATCTCGCCGGCGAGCGTGTCCAGCCGCTTGGCCAGGGCGGCCAGGTCGCCGACCGCGTGCCCCTCGGTCACCTGGGCGCGCAGGTGGTCCAGCGCGGCCTGGGCGTCCTTGGCGGCCAGGTCGGTGGTGCGCACCCGCTTCTCCAGCAGGCCGATCTCCACCTCGATGCCCTGGTACTTGCGCTCGAAGTAGGCGAGGGCCTCCTCGGGCGAGCCGGCCTGCCAGGAACCCACGACGCGTTCGCCGTCGGCCGTCCTGACGTAGACCGTGCCCTGCTCGTCGACACGGCCCCACGGGTCGCTGCTCATAGCGCGTCCTCCACATGACGTCGCGCCCGCGCCGGGGCGGCGCGCGTCCGTCGTCCACAGTTGATGTGCGGCGGACCGATGAGTCCGCCGTCCCCGTCCGCCGTGACTTGCTGCCGAGGGTGACGGCCAGGCGGGTGCGGGCACCCTGAATACAACGCCAACATAGGCGACCAGCCCCGGTGCTGTCCGCATCCGGGCCGGGCGATTTCGGGCCGGGGCCGCGCCGAGGCGCTTCGGGCGCCTCTTGCGGGCGGCCCCGGGAGATGTCAACTCTTTGTCGTGGTCACCGAGTTGAAGGTGACGTCGGCCATCGGGTGGCCGTCCGGGGCGCCCTCCAGGGTGCCCGCGGCGGCGATCTTCTGCACCGCGTCCAGGCCCCCGGTGATCTTGCCGAAGGGGGTGTAGTTCGGGGGCAGCTGGGTGTCCTTGTAGACCAGGAAGAACTGGCTCCCGTTCGTGCCGGGGCCTGAGTTGGCCATCGCCACGGTGCCCGCCGGGTAGGTCGCGCCGGTCAGGTTCTCGTCCGCGAACTTGTAACCGGGGCCGCCGGTGCCGCCCGGGACGGTCGCGCTGGCGGTCGGGTCGCCGCACTGGAGCACGAAGATGCCGTCGGTGGTGAGCCGGTGGCACTTGGTGTGGTCGAAGTACTTCTCCCCGGCCAGGAAGACGAAGGAGTTCACCGTGTGCGGGGCCTTGGCCGCGTCGAGCGCGAGCGTCACCTTGCCGCAGTTGGTGTCCAGCGTCGCGGTGTACGAGCCGCCCGCGTCGACCGCCATGGCCGGCTCGGCCTGCCACTGCTTGCCGTTCGGCGCGCCCGGCGCCGGATCGGCGCAGCCCTCGACCGGCTTGCGGGTCGGGGTGGTCGGCTCGGCGCCCTGGCTCGGCGCGGCCTGGGCGGAGGAGGCGGACGAAGCCGACTTGTCCTTGTCCGAGCTGAACGCCCCGGTGCCGACCAGCGCACCGCCGCCGGCCAGCACCACGACGGCGAGCGAGGCGCCCAGGATCGTGTTGCGGCGCCTGCGCGCGGACCGCGCGGCGACCCGCCGCTCCATCTGGCGCTCGTACTTCTCTCGGGCGAGCTGCCGCCGCCGCTGTTCGCTGCTGACCACCGGCCGTGTCTCCTACGGATGTGCTGGGAAAGTGGATGGGTACCGAAGCGGATCATCGCATCCATCGGCGGCCAAGTGTAGGGACCGGGCCTGTAAGAACGCGGTGAACCTGTCAGCGCGAACCGCGCGCGCCACCCCTATCTGGTTCGCAACCGCACCCGCACCGCCGGTAGGCTGCCTTTACCTCACTGGTGTGCTGCATGACTGGTGGCTGCATCCGACCCGGCAGCCGCGACCGTAGCCGCCACTGCCGACCGCATCACGAAGGACGCGCGTGTTCATCGCCGGATTCCCCGCTGGAGCCTGGGGCACCAACTGCTACCTGGTCGCCCCGGCGGCGGGCGAGGAGTGCGTCATCGTCGATCCCGGCCACCAGGCGGCGCGCGGTGTCGAGGAGATGGTTCGCGAGCACGGGCTCAAGCCCGTCGCCGTGGTGCTCACGCACGGCCACATCGACCACGTGGCCTCGGTGGTCCCGGTCTGCGGCGCCCGCGGCGTCCCGGCCTGGATCCACCCCGAGGACCGGTACATGATGTCCGACCCGGAGAAGGCCCTCGGCCGCGCCCTGGGCACCCAGCTGATGGGCGAGCTCACCGTCGGCGAGCCCGACGACGTGCGCGAGCTCACCGACGGCGCCGTGCTGGAGCTCGCCGGCCTGCAGCTCACCGTGGACCACGCCCCGGGCCATACCGGGGGGTCGGTGACCTTCCGGACGCCCGGTGCCGAGGACCTCCCCCCGGTGCTGTTCTCGGGCGACCTGCTGTTCGCCGGCTCCATCGGGCGTACCGACCTCCCGGGCGGGGACAGCGAGGCGATCATGCGGTCGCTGGCCCGGGTGTGCCTGCCCCTCGACGACACCACCGTGGTCCTCTCCGGCCACGGCGGACAGACCACCATCGGCCACGAGCGCGCCACCAACCCCTACCTCCGACAGGCAGCAGGGGCGGCCGGCGCCCAGGCTTTCCCGCGACGAGGAATGTGACGGAAGAGAAGTTGAGCACCTTCACCGCCCCCAAGGGCACCTACGACCTGCTGCCCCCCAGCTCCGCGACCTTCCTGGCGATCCGCGAGCGCATCGCCGCGCCCGCCCGCCGGGCCGGCTACGGCTACATCGAGACCCCGGTCTTCGAGGACGTGAAGCTCTTCTCCCGCGGCGTCGGCGAGTCCACCGACATCGTCAGCAAGGAGATGTACAACCTCACCACCCGCGGCGGCGACGAGCTCGCGCTGCGCCCGGAGGGCACCGCCTCGGTGCTGCGCGCCGCCCTCCAGGCCAACCTGCACAAGCAGGGCAACCTGCCGGTCAAGCTCTGGTACTCCGGCTCGTACTACCGCTACGAGCGTGCCCAGAAGGGCCGCTACCGCCAGTTCTCCCAGGTCGGCGCCGAGGCGATCGGGGCCGAGGACCCGGCCCTGGACGCCGAGCTGATCATCCTCGCCGACGACGCCTTCCGCTCGCTGGGCGTGCGCGACTACTCGCTGCTGCTCAACAGCCTCGGCGACAAGCAGTGCCGCCCGGTCTACCGCGCCGCCCTGGTCGAGTTCCTCGCCGGCCTGGACCTGGACGAGGACACCCGCCGCCGCGCCGACATCAACCCGCTGCGCGTCCTGGACGACAAGCGCGAGTCCGTGCAGGCCCAGCTGGTCGACGCGCCCAAGCTGCGCGACTACCTGTGCGAGGAGTGCAAGGCGTACGACGAGAAGGTCCGCGAGTTGCTCACCGCGAACGGCGTGGCCTTCGTCGACGACCCGAAGCTGGTCCGCGGCCTGGACTACTACACCCGCACCACCTTCGAGTTCGTGCACAACGGCCTCGGCGCCCAGTCCGCGATCGGCGGCGGCGGCCGCTACGACGGCCTGTCCGAGATGATCGGCGGCCCGGCGCTGCCGTCCGTCGGCTGGGCCCTCGGCGTGGACCGCACCTTCCTGGCGATGGAGGCCGAGGGCATCGTCCTCGACCTGCCCGCCGCGACCTCCGTGTACGCCGTCGCGCTCGGCGAGGAGGCCAAGAACGTCCTGTTCGCCAAGGTGGTTGAGCTGCGCCGGGCCGGCGTCGCCACCGACCTCGCCTTCGGCGTCAAGAGCATCAAGAACGCCATGAAGTCCGCCGACCGGTCCGGCGCCCGCTTCGCCCTCGTGGCCGGGGACCGGGACCTCGCCGACGGCGTCGTCCAGCTCAAGGACCTGACCACCGGCGAGCAGAACCCCGTCGCCCTCGACGCACTCGTCACCACCCTGAAGGAGAAGCAGCTGTGATCCGCACGCACGACGCGGGCACGCTCCGCCCGGAGCACGCAGGCACCACCGTCACCCTGGCCGGCTGGGTCGCCCGCCGCCGCGACCACGGCGGTGTCGCCTTCATCGATCTGCGCGACGCCTCCGGCACCGTGCAGATCGTGGTCCGCGACCTCGACTCGGTGCACGGCCTTCGCGCCGAGTACTGCGTCAAGGTCGTCGGCGACGTCCGGGTGCGCCCCGACGGCAACGAGAACCCGGACATCCCGACCGGCGCGGTCGAGGTCGTCGTCAGCGAGATCGAGGTCCTCTCCGAGGCCGCCCCGCTGCCCTTCCCGGTCGCCGAGTACGAGCCGGGCACGGTCAACGAGGAGGTCCGGCTGCGCTACCGCTACCTGGACCTGCGCCGCGAGGGCCCCGCCAAGGGCCTGCGACTGCGCTCGAAGGTCAACAACATCATCCGCCGGGTGATGGAGGAGAACGACTACCTCGACATCGAGACGCCGTACCTCACCCGCTCCACCCCCGAGGGCGCCCGCGACTTCCTCGTCCCCGTCCGCCTGCAGCCCGGCCACTGGTACGCGCTGCCGCAGTCGCCCCAGCTGTTCAAGCAGCTGCTGATGGTGGCCGGGATGGAGCGCTACTACCAGATCGCCCGCTGCTTCCGCGACGAGGACTTCCGCGCCGACCGGCAGCCGGAGTTCACCCAGCTCGACATCGAGGCCTCGTTCGTCGACCAGGAGGACGTCCTGGCCCTCGGCGAGAAGATCGTCGGCTCGATCTGGCGCGAGGTGCACGGCTACGAGCTCCCCAACCCGCTGCCCCGGATGACCTACGCGGACGCCATGGCCCGCTACGGCTCCGACAAGCCGGACGTCCGCTTCGGACAGGAACTCACCGACCTCACCGAGTACTTCAAGGGCACCGAGTTCCGCGTCTTCCAGGCCCCGTACGTCGGCGCCGTGGTGATGCCCGGCGGCGCCTCGCAGCCCCGCAAGGCGCTCGACGCCTGGCAGGACTGGGCCAAGGCGCGCGGCGCCCGCGGCCTGGCCTACGTCGTCATCGACGCCGAGACCGGCGAGCTGCGCGGCCCGGTCGCCAAGAACCTGTCCGAGGAGCACCTGGCCGGCCTGGCCGCCGCCGCGGGCGCCAAGAACGGCGACGCGATCTTCTTCGCGGCCGGCAAGCAGCGCCCCTCGCAGGAGCTGCTGGGCGCCGCCCGCCTGGAGATCGGCCGCCGCTGCGAGCTGATCGACGCGTCGCAGTGGGCCTTCCTCTGGGTCGTCGACTTCCCGATGTTCGAGCCGATCGAGGACGACAAGGGCGAGTTCCAGGGCTGGCACGCGGTGCACCACCCGTTCACCGCCCCGACGGCCGAGTCGCTCGCCACCTTCGACACCGACCCGGGCTCGGCCCTGTCCAACGCCTACGACCTGGTCCTCAACGGCTCGGAGCTGGGCGGCGGTTCGATCCGTATCCACCAGCGCGACGTGCAGAAGCGGGCGTTCGACGCGATCGGCCTCTCCGAGGAGGAGGCGGCCTCGCAGTTCGGCTTCCTGCTGGACGCCTTCAACTACGGCCCGCCGCCGCACGGTGGCGTCGCCTTCGGCCTCGACCGCATCGTCACCCTGCTCGGCGGGTACGACACCATCCGCGACGTCATCGCCTTCCCGAAGACGTCCACCGGCGGTGACCCGCTGACCGGCGCCCCGACCCCGATCACCCCGGCCCAGCGCCGGGAGGCCGGCGTGGACGCCAAGCCGAAGCTGCGCGAGGACGCCGCGAAGTCCGAGGCCTGACACCGGATCCGCTAACCTTCAACGGCCCCGGACGGTCCACCCACCGTCCGGGGCCGGTCCACAATGACGTGTGACACAAGGAGGGTTGACTCATGCAGGTGATCACAAGGGTCGAGTGTCCGGATGACGCCCCGGCGACCAGACGCGTTCACATGGCCGCGTTCCCCGGCCCGGACGAGGCGGACCTGGTCGACGCGCTGCGCCGCGATCCGGCCTGGCTGCCCGGGCTGTCGCTGGTCGCGGTCGACGAGACCGGGCTGGTGATCGGGCACGCGCTGCTGACCCGGCTGCGGGTCGGCGAGGACGGCACGGGCCTCGCGCTCGCGCCGGTCGCCGTCGCGCCCGAGTGGCAGCGCAAGGGCGTCGGCGAACTCGTCGTCCGGGCCGCGCTGTCGGCGGCCGAGGAGGCGGGGGAGAAGCTCGTGGTCGTCCTCGGCGACCCGGAGTACTACGGGCGGTTCGGCTTCAGCGCGGCCGGTCGGCACGAGGTCAGCGGGCCGTTCGAGGTGCCGGACGCCTACTTCCAGGCGCTGCCGCTGCCCGCGTACGACGGCGCTCCGCGCGGGCTCTGCCGCTACCCCGAGGCCTTCGTGGCGGTGTAGACCGTCAGGTCGGTTCCACCGGCCGCGTTCCCACCCGGGGCCCCGTCCCCATCCGAGGCCCCGTTCCACCCGACGTTCCCACCCGGGGCTCCGTCCCACCCGACGATCCCAGCCGGCCGAAGGGGACCGTGACCCGGCAACTGCGCACGAACGCGGCCATCGCCGGCGTGAGTTCGCGGTCCTTCGGCCAGTACAGCCCGACCAGGCTCGGGCTGAGCCCCCGCACCGGCCGGTACGCGACGTCACCCCGTACGGCCAGCCGGCTCATCGTCTCCGGTGCGAAGCCGACGCCCTGACCGCACACCACCGCGGCCAGCCACTCGTCGGTGTTGTGCGCCACCGCGCCGATCCGCACCGGACGCCCGCCCCGCTCCCGGCCCGCCAGCCAGTACTCGCGCCAGTGCCCGGCCTCGTGCGGTATCGCCACGAACGGCTCGTCCAGCAGGTCCTCGACGGACAGCCCGGCCCGGTCCGCCAGCCGGTGCCCGGCCGGCAGCGCCACGACCCGCGCCTCCTCGCCGAGCACGGCGACGTTGTAGTGCTCGACCAGCCACGCCGGGCCGTGCCAGAGCGTCAGGTCGATCTCGCCGGTGGCCAGGCCCGAGGTCGGGTCGAACCAGTTGTTCTGCCGCAGCTCCACCTGCCAGCCGGGCATCCGCCGGGCGAAGTCGGCGACGGTGCTGCGGGTCATCAGGTTGATGATGCCGCCCTCGAACCCCACGCGCAGCACCGAACCCTGCTCGGCGGCGGCCGCCCGGGTGGCCCGCAGCGCGTCCTCCCAGCCGGCCAGCATCGCCCCGGCGTAGTCCGCCAGCGCCCGCCCGGCCCGGGTGGGCGCCATGCCGCGCCGCGAGCGCTCGAACAGCTCGACCCCGAGCAGCGATTCCAGCTGGCGGATCTGCTTGGTGAGCGTCGGCTGGGAGACGAACAGCCGGGCCGCGGCGGCGGTCAGCTGACCCTCCTCGCAGACCGCGGCGAAGCTGCGCAGCAGGCGGGTGTCGACATCCATGCCCCAAGGTTATGGAACCGGATATTGGACCCGTCCGGCAGGTGTGGGCCAAGGTTGGTCGTTCGGCGTTCGCGCCGACCGGACGGGGGAGCGCGGCAGCGGCGGTTCAGGGGGCCGCCGCTGCCGCCCGCCCGTCCGCCGACCTGCGGGGGCGGCCTCCAGCGCCTACGGTGAGTGCTCATCAGCAGCAGCCGGACGGAGGACCCCAGGTGGCCGAGGAGCAGCGGACCGCGAAGCCGGAACGACTCGCGAGGAAGCCGTACGAGCGGGAACTGCTGAGGCTCCAGCAGGAACTGGTGAAGCTCCAGGAGTGGGTGCGGGTCGAGGGCGCCCGGCTGGTGGTGGTCTTCGAGGGGCGCGACGCCGCCGGCAAGGGCGGCGCGATCAAGCGGGTGACGGAGTACCTGAACCCGCGCATCGCCCGGGTCGCGGCGCTGCCGACCCCGACCGAGCGGCAGAAGACCCAGTGGTACTTCCAGCGGTACGTCGAGCAGCTGCCGGCCGCCGGGGAGATCGTGCTGTTCGACCGCAGCTGGTACAACCGGGCCGGCGTCGAGCGGGTCATGGGCTTCTGCACGGACGAGCAGTACTGGCAGTTCCTGCACCAGTGCCCGACCTTCGAGCGGATGCTGATCGAGGCGGGCATCCTGCTGCGCAAGTACTGGTTCTCGGTGAGCGACACCGAGCAGGAACGGCGCTTCCGGGACCGGCTGGAGGATCCGATGAAGCGCTGGAAGCTCTCCCCGATGGACGTCGAGTCGATCACCCGTTGGGAGGACTACTCGCGGGCCAAGGACGAGATGTTCGTCTACACCGACACCCCGGACTCGCCCTGGCACGTGGTGGAGAGCGACGACAAGCGGCGGGCCCGGATCAACATGATCGCCCACCTGCTCTCCACCGTGCCGTACCGCGAGACCACCGCCCCGCAGATCGACCTGCCGCCCCGCCCGGCCCCGCGCGGCTACCAGCGGCCCCCGCGCGACCTGCAGAAGTACGTCCCGGACCACGCGGCCCGCCTCGATCGGCCGGACCGGGCCTGAGCACGATGATGCCGGGCGGCCCCGGCGGGTGTGTCGGCGGCCTCGCATAGGCTTCCGGTGTGGACGAACCGGACCTCTTCACCGCCGCCGCCGAGGAACGCCAGAGCAGGGAGCCCGGCCGGGCGCCACTGGCCGTACGGATGCGTCCGCGCACCCTGGACGAGGTGGCCGGGCAGCGGCAGCTGCTGAAGCCCGGGTCGCCGCTGCGGCGGCTGGTCTCGGGCTCGCGCGGCCCGGCGGCGACCAGCTCGGTGATCCTCTGGGGCCCGCCCGGCACCGGCAAGACCACCCTCGCGCACGTGATCAGCCAGGCCGTGGAGGGCCGCTTCGTCGAGCTGTCCGCGATCACCGCCGGGGTCAAGGAGGTCCGGGCGGTGATCGACGGCGCCCGGCGGGCGGTCGGCATGTCCGGCCGCGAGACGGTGCTGTTCCTGGACGAGATCCACCGCTTCTCCAAGGCCCAGCAGGACTCGCTGCTGCCGGCCGTGGAGAACCGCTGGGTCACCCTGATCGCGGCGACCACCGAGAACCCGTACTTCTCGGTGATCTCCCCGCTGCTGTCCCGCTCGCTGCTGCTCACCCTGGAGTCGCTGACCGACGAGGACGTCCGCGCCCTGCTGCGCCGCGCGACGGCCGACGAGCGCGGCCTGGGGGGCGCGCTGGAGCTGACGGCGGAGGCCGAGGACCACCTGGTGCGCCTCGCCGGCGGTGATGCCCGGCGGGCGCTCACCACGCTGGAGGCGGCGGCCGGGGCGGCGCTGGAGAAGGGCGAGGCGAGCATCACGCTGGCCACCACGGAGACGGCCGTCAACCAGGCGGCCGTGCGCTACGACAAGGACGGCGACCAGCACTACGACGTGGCGAGCGCGCTGATCAAGTCGATCCGGGGCAGCGACGTGGACGCCACCCTGCACTACCTGGCCCGGATGATCGAGGCGGGGGAGGACCCGCGGTTCATCGCCCGCCGGCTGATGATCTCGGCCAGCGAGGACGTCGGCCTGGCCGACCCGACGGCGCTCCAGACGGCGGTCGCGGCGGCCCAGGCGGTGGCCCTGATCGGCTTCCCGGAGGCGCGGATCATCCTCTCCCAGGCGGCGATCGCGCTGGCCCTGGCGCCCAAGTCCAACGCGGCCTACCTGGCGATCGACGCGGCGCTGGCGGACGTCCGGCAGGGGCTCGCGGGCGCGGTGCCGCCGCACCTGCGGGACGCGCACTACGGCGGCGCGGGCAAGCTCGGCCACGGCCAGGGCTACCAGTACCCGCACGACCTGCCGGAGGGCATCGCGGCCCAGCAGTACGCGCCGGACGCGGTGCACGGCAAGGACTACTACCAGCCGACCCGGCGCGGCGGCGAGGCCCGCTACGCGGACGTCGTGGAGTGGACGCGGGGCCGGCTCAGGGGCGAGTGAGAAGGGGCGGTCGAGCACCCGGTACAATCGGTCGGAGTGCCACGTCCCGGGACGGCGGCGGGGGAGACCCCACCGACCGGCCACACCAGCGGGGCATCGGCCGTAGGCCTCCTCCGGGAGGCCCGCACCAGGAGCGTCGCGCACCGTTTCGGTGTCGCGGACGGCCCGGATTTCCGGGCTGTTCCGTGTGACCAGCACTTTCGTGCCCGGCTCCGGAGAGCGGCTGACCGCATCGCCTCGGCGATGGGTTGTCTCCGGGTCGCGAGATGCGACCTCCGTCAACACCTGGTGAAGCCGTATTCGTAAGCAAGGAAGGTTTGGTTCATGGCGAACCAGAAGCGTCCCAAGGTCAAGATCGCGCGTGCGCTCGGCGTGCCGCTGACCCCGAAGTCCGTCAAGTACTTCGAGGCCCGCCCGTACCCGCCCGGCCAGCACGGCCGTGGTCGCAAGCAGAACTCGGACTACAAGGTCCGTCTGCTCGAGAAGCAGCGTCTGCGCGCCCAGTACGACCTGAGCGAGAAGCAGATGGCGCGCGCGTTCGACCGCGCGAAGAAGGCCGAGGGCAAGACCGGTGAGGCGCTCGTCGCCGAGCTGGAGACCCGTCTGGACTCGCTGGTGCTGCGTTCGGGCATTGCCCGCACCATCTACCAGGCCCGCCAGATGGTCGTCCACGGCCACATCGAGGTCAACGGTGGCAAGGTCAACAAGCCGTCGTACCAGATGAAGCCGGGCTTCGTGGTGACCGTCCGCGAGCGCAGCAAGGAGAAGGTCCCGTTCCAGGTCGCCCGTGAGGGTGGCTACGCGGGCGAGGGCCAGACCCCGAAGTACCTCGAGGTCAACCTGAAGGCCCTGGCCTTCCGCCTGGACCGTGCGCCGCAGCGCAAGGAGGTCCCGGTGATCTGTGACGAGCAGCTGGTGGTCGAGTACTACTCGCGCTGACCCGCGGCGGTTCCGCATCCGCGGTACCTCAGCGAGCCCCCGTCGCCTTTCGAGGCGGCGGGGGCTCGCCCCTTTTCCGGTGGCAGCTCCTGGTGCCGGTCGGACGGGATTTACCGGCTCTCGCCGGTCATCGCCGCGGCCAGCCGCAGGTGCGGGCGGGCCTCCTCGGCGCGGCCCTGGCGCTCCAGGGTGCGGCCGAGCATCAGCCGGGCGTAGTCCTCGGCCGGGTCGGTGTCCAGGATCCGGAGCAACTCGGCCTCAGCGCGCCCGAGTTGGGCGGAGTGGTAGTAGCTGCGGGCCAGCAGCAGCCGGACCGAGAGGTTGGCCGGCTCCTCGGCCAGCACGCCCTCCAGCATGCGGGCGGCGTCGGCGTAGGCCTTGGACTCGAAGTGGAACGTCGCGAGGCGGTACTCGTCGGCGGCGGTGGTCACGGCCACGGGGTGCTCCTTCCGGGTGGTTCCTTGCCTCCTCAAGCAATCAGCAAGCTTCAGCTATTCCTGGCCGGCGCGGGCGTCGGTGCCGACGGCACCGAGCAGGGCCCGGCCCCGGGCTCCGGGCCGCCCGCCGACCCGCTGCCGCCCAGCGCCCGGGAGACCGCCGCGTCCAGGTCGAGCCGGGCCCCGGCCTGGTAGCACCGCTCGTACTCCTGCGCGGTCAGCCCCGCCCGGGCCCGCTCCGCGCACTCCCGGTGCGGGCCGAAGAAGGACCGCGAGCCCAGGAAGGGCAGGCCGACCGCGCCCCAGATCCGGTGCGCGGCGCCCTGCAGCACCCGGGCCTCGCCCAGATCGCCCGGCGCGCCCGGGCCGCCCGGCTCGGTCTCCAGTAGCGCCAGCAGGTCGATCGCCAGCGCGATGCCCAGCAGGTCGTGGAACAGGTGGTTCAGCCGCAGGCCCTCCCGGGCCAGGGCGCGGGCCGCCCGGACGGCGCCGTCCAGCCAGTGCGCGTACGCCATCGCGTACAGCACGTACGCGTACGCCCACTGCTCGCCGTGCTCCTCGCACAGCTCGCGGGCCTGGCCGAACCAGAGCTCCCCGCTCTCCGGATCCCCCTGGAAGAGGTACGCGAGGCCCAGCTCGAACATGGCCAGCACGACGGTGCTGTTGAGCTCGCCGATGGTCCGGTAGTGCCAGAGCGCCTCCTCGAACAGTTCGGCGGCGCGGTCCGGCTCGTCGCCGATCAGGGCCACGCTGCCCTGCCGGTGGACGGCGTAGGCGAGCGCCCGGTCGTCGCCGGTGTCCAGGGCCTGGCGGCGGCACTCCTCCAGCGCCGGGCGGGCCGCCTCCAGGTCGCCTTGCAGGGTGGCCAGGTGGCCGGTCGCCCAGAGGGCCTTGGCGCGGGCCTCGGTCGGCTCGCGGTCCAGGGCGAGCGCGCGGTCCAGCCAGTGCCGCCCCTCGCCGAGGTGGCCGCAGCCGACCCAGTAGAACCACAGCGTGCCCGCCAGCAGCAGGGCGATCTGCTCCTCACCGGGCTCGGCGAGGCAGAACTCCAGCGCCGCGCGGAGGTTGGGATGGGCGAGTTCGGTGCGCTCGGCGGTCTCGGCCTGCCGGGGCCCGAACCACTCGACCTCGCCCCAGGTGGCCACGCCCAGGTACCAGTCGCGGTGGCGGCGCAGCAGCCGCTGCTCCTCGCCGGCGGCCCGCAGCCACTGGCCGCCGTAGTCGCGCAGGGTGTCCAGCAGCCGGAAGCGGACGCCGAAGGCGCTGTCCTCGCGCAGCACCACGGACTTGCCGACCAGTTCGTCGAGCAGGTCGAGCACGTCCTCGGCCTCCAGGCCGTCACCGGCGCAGACGTACTCGGCGGCCTCCAGGTCGAAACTGCCGGCGAAGACCGACAGGCGGGCCCAGAGTAAACGTTCCTGCACGGTGCAGAGCTCATGGCTCCAACCGATCGTGGTGCGCAACGTCCGGTGCCGCGGCAGGGCCGTCCGGGAGCCGCCGGTGAGCAGCCGGAACCGGTCGTCCAGCCGGGCGCTGATCTGCTCCACCGACAGCGCGCGCAGCCGCCCGGCCGCCAGCTCCACCGCCAGCGGGATGCCGTCCAGACGGCGGCAGAGCAGGCCCACCGCCTCGGCGTTGGCCTCGGTCAGCGCGAAGGAGGGCAGCACCGCCCGGGCCCGCTCGGCGAACAGCCGCACCGCGTCCGGCAGCCCGCCCGGACCGCCCGGACCGCCCGGCCGGGGGTCGACCGGCAGCGGGGCCAGGGTGAGCAGGTGCTCGCCCGAGGCCCGCAGCGCGGCGCGGCTGGTGGTCAGCACCCGGAGGCCGGGCAGCGCCCGCAGCAGCGCGTGCGCCAGTTCGGCGCAGGCCTGCACCAGGTGCTCGCAGCCGTCCAGCACCAGCAGAGCGCGCCGACCGGACAGCCGCTCGGCGAGCAGGTCCAGCGGCGGGCGGGCCGCGTCGTCGGCCAGCCGCAGCGCCTCCAGCACCGCGCGGCCGAGCCGCAGCGGATCCTGCACCGGGGCCACCTCGACCAGCCAGGTGCCGTCCGGGAAGGCGTCGGCCGCCCGGGCGGCGGCGCGCAGGGCCAGCCGGCTCTTGCCCACCCCGCCCGGCCCGGTCACCGTCACCAGCCGGGCGCCGGCCAGCAGGCCCGCCAGCTCGGCCAGCTCCCGCTGCCGCCCGACGAAGCCCGTCACCTCGGCCGGCAGCCGGCCGGGCTCCGGCTCGCGCGGCCACGCCGCGGGTTCCCCGGGCTGTGCTCTCCAGTCGCCGGCCAAGCGCTGCTCCCCGTGTTCCTGGCCCGGACCGTCGGGGCCGGACGTTCGTCGGGCCGTACGGGCGACGGCCCGCCTGGCAGAACGAGGTGACCGGCCGGTAGGTTACGCGCGCGGTTCGCACATCCGACCGGTTCGGCCGGGCGTCGACGCGACGGCGGACCCCGGAGCCCGGCGACAACCCGGTCCGGAAACCGGGCGTGGGCGCGATAGGGTTCCCTTTGGAGAACAGCAAGGCGAGGGAGCGCGCAAAGGTGTCCGTGGGAGAGCTGGCCGGGTTGCTCGTCGCCGTGTTCTGGGCGGTCCTGGTCACCCTGCTCGCCGTGGTGCTGGTCCGCCTCTCGCGAGTGCTGAAGGAGGCCACCGTCCTCGTCTCCGCCGTCACCGAGCAGGCCGTCCCGCTGCTGAGCGACGCGGGCGCCGCCGTGCGCAGTGCCAACCAGCAGCTGGAGCGGGTGGACGAGATCACCGCCAACGTGCAGGACGCCGCCGCCAACGCCAACGCGCTCTCCTCCACCGTCGCCGCCACCCTGGGCGGCCCGCTGGTGAAGGTCGCGGCCTTCAGTTACGGCGTCCGCAAGGCCGTCGCCAAGCAGCAGGGCGGCCAGCCGTCCGTGCCGTCGCAGAGCGGCGAGCGCGAGGAGCTGGCCCGGCTGATCCGGGCCGAGGTGCGCGCCGCGACCGCGCCCAGGAACGGCCTGCTCTCCCGGGTCCGGCGCGCGGTGAGGGGCTGACGGCATGGTGCGACGCGTCTTCTGGATGGCGGTCGGCGCCGGTGCGACCGTGTGGGCCATCAACAAGGCCAACGAGGCCGTGCACCGGCTCACCCCGGACAGCCTCTCCGGCACCGCCACGCGCGGTGCGCTGCACCTGGGCGACCTGGCCAAGCAGTTCGCCCAGGACGTGCGGGCCGGCATGGCCGAGCGCGAGGAGCAGCTGAAGGACGACCTCGGACTGCACGGCACCGCCGTCGTCGAACCCGGGAGCACCCGCCGGGTCCTGCGCGGCGAGCCGCAGTACCGAGCTATCTCGGCGGCGCCCGGCAGCCCGGCCGCCGCCCTGCCCCCGTCCGGCCCCCGCCCCGTATCCCGTGGGGCCCGCACCACCACCCGAGCCATTGAAGAAACGCCCCGCCGCGCCCTGCCGCAGCGGGGCGGCACCCCGAACCGGAAGGACCAATAATGGAGTCGGCTGAGATCCGCCGCCGCTGGCTGCGCTTCTTCGAGGAGCGCGGCCACACCGTCGTTCCGTCGGCGTCCCTGGTCGCCGACGACCCCACCCTGCTGCTGGTCAACGCCGGCATGGTGCCGTTCAAGCCCTACTTCCTGGGCGAGGTCAAGCCGCAGTTCGCGCGCGCCACCAGCGTCCAGAAGTGCGTGCGCACCCTGGACATCGAGGAGGTCGGGAAGACCACCCGGCACGGCTCCTTCTTCCAGATGTGCGGCAACTTCTCCTTCGGCGACTACTTCAAGGAAGGCGCCATCAAGTTCGCGTGGGAGCTGCTCACCAGCTCCGTCGCGTACGGTGGCTACGGCCTGGAGAAGGAGAAGCTCTGGATCACCGTCTACCAGGACGACGACGAGGCCGAGCTGATCTGGCGTGACGTCATCGGCGTCCCGTCCGAGCGCATCCAGCGCCTCGGCATGAAGGACAACTTCTGGTCGATGGGCGTCCCCGGCCCCTGCGGCCCGTGCTCGGAGATCAACTACGACCGCGGCCCCGCGTACGGCGAGGAGGGCGGCCCGGCCGTCAACGGCGAGCGCTACCTGGAGATCTGGAACCTGGTCTTCATGCAGTACGAGCGCGGCCACGGCGACGGCAAGGACGGCTTCGAGATCCTCGGCGACCTGCCGAGCAAGAACATCGACACCGGCCTCGGCCTGGAGCGCCTCGCCGCCATCCTCCAGGGCGTCGACAACCTCTTCGAGATCGACACCAGCCGGATGATCCTCGACCGCGCCGCCGAGCTCACCGGCCACACCTACGGCGCCGACCACAAGTCGGACGTCTCGCTGCGCGTGGTCACCGACCACATCCGCACCGCGCTGATGCTGATCGGCGACGGCGTCACCCCCGGCAACGAGGGCCGCGGCTACGTGCTGCGCCGCATCCTGCGCCGCGCCATCCGCAACATGCGCCTGCTGGGCGCCACCGGCGTGGTGGCCAAGGACCTCACCGACATCGCCATCAAGGCGATGGCTCCGCAGTACCCGGAGCTGGAGAGCGACCGCAAGCGCATCGAGACGGTCGTCGTCGGCGAGGAGGCGGCCTTCCTGCAGACGCTCAAGGCCGGCACCAGCCTGCTGGACGCCGCGGTCACCGAGACCAAGCAGGCCGGCGGCGCGGTCCTCTCCGGGGACCAGGCCTTCAAGCTGCACGACACCTACGGCTTCCCGATCGACCTCACCCTGGAGATGGCCGAGGAGCAGGGCCTCCAGGTGGACGAGGCCGGCTTCCGCCGCCTGATGCAGGAGCAGCGCAACCGCGCCAAGGCGGACGCCAAGGCCAAGAAGATGGGCCACGCCGACGTCGCCGCGTACCGCGAGGTCGCCGACACGTCCGGCGCGAGCGTCTTCACCGGCTACAACCTCACCGAGGGCGAGGCCAGCGTCGTCGGCCTGCTGGTGGACGGCGTTCCGGCGCCGGCCGCCTCCGAGGGCGACGAGGTCGAGATCATCCTCGACCGCACCCCGTTCTACGCCGAGGGCGGCGGCCAGCTCGCCGACCACGGCCGGATCCGGCTGGAGTCCGGCGCGGTGGTGGAGATCCGCGACGTGCAGCAGCCCGTCCCGGGTGTCATCGTGCACTCCGGTGGGGTGCTGTTCGGCGAGGTCGTGCTCGGCGCCTCGGCGTACGCCACGATCGACACCGAGCGCCGCCGGGCGATCGCCCGCGCCCACTCGGCCACCCACCTGACCCACCAGGCGCTGCGTGACGCGCTCGGCCCGACGGCCGCCCAGGCCGGCTCCGAGAACGCCCCCGGCCGCTTCCGCTTCGACTTCGGCTCGCCCGCCGCCGTCCCGGGCACCGTGCTGGTCGACGTCGAGCAGAAGATCAACGACGTGCTGGGCCGCGAACTCGACGTCACCGCCGAGGTCATGACGATGGATCAGGCCCGCAAGGCCGGCGCCATCGCGATGTTCGGCGAGAAGTACGGCGACGAGGTCCGGGTCGTCACCATCGGTGACTTCTCCAAGGAGCTGTGCGGTGGCACGCACGTCGGCAACACCGCCCAGCTGGGCCTGGTCAAGCTGCTCGGCGAGTCCTCGATCGGCTCCGGCGTGCGCCGCGTCGAGGCGCTGGTCGGCGTCGACGCGTACAAGTTCCTGGCCCGCGAGCACACCGTGGTCTCCCAGCTGACCGAGCTGGTCAAGGGACGCCCGGAGGAGCTGCCGGAGAAGATCTCGGGCATGCTCGCCAAGCTCAAGGACGCCGAGAAGGAGATCGAGCGCTTCCGCGCCGAGAAGGTGCTGGCCGCCGCGGCGGGTCTGGCCGACTCGGCCGAGGACGTGCACGGCATCTCGGTGGTCGCCGCGCAGGTCGCCGACGGCGTGGGCGCGGACGAGCTGCGCAAGCTGGTGCTGGACGTGCGCGGCCGCCTCGGCTCGCGCCCGGCCGTGGTCGCCGCCTTCACCGTGGCGAACGACCGCCCGCTGACCGTGATCGCCACCAACGAGGACGCCCGCGCCCGCGGTATCAAGGCCGGCGAGCTGGTCCGGGTCGCCGCCAAGACCCTCGGCGGCGGCGGTGGCGGCAAGGACGACGTCGCCCAGGGCGGCGGCTCCAACCCGGCCGCGGTCGGCGAGGCCGTCGCCGCGGTGCGCGGCCTGGTCGCGGAGCGCGCCAGCTGATGGTCGAGGAGCCTCAGGTGGAGCGGCCCTTCCGGCGGGGGCGGCGGATCGCCGTCGACGTCGGTGACGCCCGGATCGGGGTCGCGTCCTGCGACCCCGACGGGGTGCTCGCCACGCCCGTGGAGACCGTTCCGGCCGGGGTGAAGTCGCAGGCCAGGATCGCCGCCATCGTCGAGGAGTACGACGCGGTGGAGGTGATCGTCGGGCTGCCCCGCTCGCTGAGCGGCAAGGAGGGCCCGGCGGCGGAGAAGGTCCGCGCCTACGCGACGCGGCTGGCCAACCGGCTGTACCCGGTGCCGGTCCGGCTGGTCGACGAGCGGATGTCGACCGTCACCGCCACCCACGGGCTGCGCGCCTCGGGCGTCAAGGCGAAGAAGGGCCGCTCGGTGGTCGACCAGGCCGCCGCGGTGGTGATCCTGCAGACCGCCCTTGAGTCCGAACGGGTGAGCGGGAACCCGCCTGGTGAGAGCGTCGAGGCGGTCGGCTGACCGGCCTGATCTAACGTCCCGTCGAGGGGTCCGTGCGGACGCGTCCGCACGGACCCCTTTCGAACGTTTCGGCACTGCCTAGGGGACGCGAGCGATGACCGACCAGGACTTCCACCCGGGGCTCACGCCCGGGCACCTGGGTGCGCCGGTGCTGGAGCCGGAGGGCCGCCCGCCGGGCGCGCCCCGCATGCGCTCCGATGCACCCGATCCGCACCGACGGCGTAACGGACTGGCCTGCGCGCTGACCGCGCTCGCCCTGGTCGCGGTGTTCGGCGGGGCGGGCCTCGCCGGGTACACCTGGTTCCAGGGGCAGCGCACACCCCCGGCCGCCGCCGACTTCGCGGGGCAGGGCACCGGCAGCGTCCAGGTCTCCGTGCCGGAGGGCGCGGGCCTGTCCCAGATCGCGTCCACCCTGGTCCGCAACGGGGTGGTGGCCAGCTCGATCGCCTTCACCCGGGCGGCCAAGGGCAGCGCCGCGGCCGCCGGGCGGATCCAGCCCGGCACCTACACCCTGAAGCAGCGGATGTCGGCCGCGGCCGCGCTGACCGTGCTGATCGACCCCGCCAACGCCAACGGCCTGACCATCCCCGAGGGCTGGCGCGGCTACCAGATCTACGTGGCCATCGACCACAAGCTGCGCCTGCCGGAGGGCACCACCCAGCGCACCGCCCAGGAGCAGGGCGCCGAACTGGGCCTGCCGGACTTCGCCAAGGGCAGCCCCGAGGGCTACCTCTTCCCCGCGACGTACAGCGTCACCGACGGGACCACCGCGATCGACCTGCTGAAACAGATGGTGGAGCGGGCCGGCAAGGAGTTCAGCCGGGACGACGCGAACGTCGTCGCGCAGAACCTCGGGCAGAGCCTGTACGGGCTGGTCACCGTGGCCAGCATGGTCCAGGGCGAGGCCGACAACAACGAGGACATGGGCAAGGTGGCGAGGGTCATCTACAACCGGCTCGCCAAGGGCATGCCGCTGCAGCTCGACTCCACGATCAACTACGCGCTCGGCCGGTCGACCCTGAACACCACCGTCACCGACACCCGGCTGGACTCCCCGTACAACACCTACCTGCACCCCGGGCTGCCGCCCACGCCGATCTCCAACCCGGGGCGGCAGGCGATCATGGCGGCGCTGGACCCGGCGCAGGGGGACTGGCTCTACTTCGTCACCGTGAAACCGGGGGACACCCGCTTCACCGACAGCTTCGACGTGCAGCAGCGCAACGTCGCCGATTTCAACGCCAACCGGGCGTCGGCGAAGCCGAGCGCCTCGGAGCTGCCGTCGGCTTCGGCCGGTGCGTCGGCCCCGGACTCCGGGCCGGCGGCGCCGGCGCCCGAGCCGAGCGAGGGTGGATGAGGTCGGACACTGACGGCACGTCCGCCCTGCCGGGGGGACGTGTGCGGTACGGTAACGTCTCCTCCCAGGCGCTGCGCTAGCACGCCGGTTCGAGAATCAGCCGGGACCGCGTCCCGGACGGCCGGTCCGATCCTCCGGCCGTCTTCGTCGGTTAAGGGGATCAATGACCGATCTGGGTCGGGGCTACGGCCCCCAGGGCTCTGAGCCGTGGCACCCCGGTGACCCCGGGTACGTCGGCCAGCAGCCGGTCCCCGGCCAGCAGGACGGCCAGTGGCAGCAGTATCCCCAGCAGGGCGAGCCGGTCCAGCAGTATCCCCAGCAGCAGGGCGAGCCGGTCCAGCAGCCGTACGGAGACGTGCAGCAGCACGGGTATCAGCAGCAACAGCAGCAGACGCAGCAGATGCCGCAGCAGGGGTACCCGCAGGGGTATCAGCAGCAGGGGTTCCCGGGGGGACAGCAGCAGTACCCGCAGCAGCAGGTGCCCCAGCAGCAGATGCAGCAGGGCTACCCGCAGCAGCAGATGCCGCAGCAGGGGTATCAGCAGCAACAGCAGCAGATGCAGCAGATGCCGCAGCAGGGGTACCCGCAGGGGTATCAGCAGCAGGGGTTCCCGGACGGTCAGCAGCAGCCGGGCATGGCGCAGCAGCAGGGGATGGCACCGCAGCAGCCCCAACAGTCCCAACAGCCCCAGCAGCTTCAGCAGCCCGGGGCGCAGCAGCAGCCGGGCATCCCGCAGCAGGGCGCGCAGCCCGGGCGGCGGCGTCGCGCGGCGCCGGAACCCGAGCCGGTCGCGCCCGTCAGTGGCCCCGGCCCGGACGGCATCGACTGGGAGGCCGAGGCCGCCGCGCTGGAGGCCGGCGCCGACCCGGTCGGCGGGCACGCGCCCGAGACCGACGAGTGGGACGGCCACCCGGAGGGCTTCCAGGAGGACGGCCGTCACGAGGACGGCCACCACGAGGACGCCGAGTACCGCGACGAGGACGGCCACGTCGAGCAGGAGGGTTTCCTCGGGGAGGAGGACTCCTCCCGCGACGCGCAGAAGAAGCGCAAGGAGAAGGGCAAGAAGTCCGGCCGCCGCAACGGCGGGGCCTGCCTGCTGGTCGCGCTGGTGCTGGTCGGCGCCCTGGGCGGGGCCGGCTGGTGGGGCTACGGCTTCTACCAGGACCACTTCGGCCCGCCGCCGGACTTCACGGGCGAGGGCGGCAGCCCCGTCCAGGTCGAGGTCAAGTCGGGTGCGGTCGGCGGTCAGATCGGTCTGGCCCTGAAGAGCGCAGGCGTGGTCAAGAGCGTCGACGCCTTCAGCAAGGCCTGCGACGCCGAGCCGAAGTGCAAGACCATCCAGCCGGGCTTCTACTCGCTGAAGAAGGAGCTGCCGGCCGCCACCGCGCTGAGCGAACTGCTCAACGGGGCCGGCGGTGCGGGGCTGGTCATCCCGGAGGGCAAGACCGCCGCCGACATCTACACCCTGATCGACGGGAAGCTGAAGCTGCCGCAGGGCACCACGGCGGGTGTCGCCAAGGCCCAGGTCGGGAGTCTCGGCCTGCCGGCGTACGCGAACGGCAACGTCGAGGGCTTCCTCTGGCCGACCCGGTACAACATCGCCGACGGCATGAAGCCCGAGGACCTGCTCAAGCAGATGGTGAAGAACGCCACCGACAAGTACGCGACCCTGGACGCCGACGCGTCCAAGGCCGGCCTCAAGAACGCGTACGAGGTGGTCATCGAGGCGAGCATCCTGCAGCGCGAGGGCAACAACGTCGAGGACTTCGGCAAGATGGCCAGGACCATCCAGAACCGGCTGGCGAGCGATGCCGTGCGCCACACGCTCGGCATGGACACCACGCTGCAGTACTCGCTGGGCCGCAAGGACCTGGACAAGAAGGACATCAACGACGGGTCCAACAAGTACAACACCTACATCAACCCGGGCCTGCCGCCGACGCCGATCTCCAACCCCGGCGACGACGCGCTCAAGGCGGTGCTCAACCCGGCGGACGGCAAGTGGCTGTACTTCATCGCGATGTCCCCGACCAAGACCCTCTTCGCCGAGACGGACAAGGAGCACGCGGCCAACGTCGAGGCGTACTGCCGGGCGGCGGGTCAGGGCTTCGACAAGGTCGGTCTCCACTGCACCACCAAGTAGCCGCCACCGCACCGCCGTTCACGGAGGAGCAGCGTTGACCAGCAAGCACCGGGCCGCCGTCCTCGGCTCGCCGATCGCCCACTCGCTCTCGCCGGACCTGCACCGGGCCGCCTTCGCGGCGCTCGGGCTGGACGGCTGGCGCTACGACCGCTTCGAGGTCGACGAGGCCGGCCTGCCCGGCTTCCTCGCCGGGCTGGACGAGGCCGAGTGGGCCGGGTTGTCGCTGACCATGCCGCTGAAGCGGGCGATCATCCCGCTGCTGGACGAGGTCAGCGCGACGGCCCGCGCGGTGGACGCGGTGAACACCGTGGTGTTCACCGCCGACGGGCGGCGCACCGGGGACAACACCGACGTCCCCGGGCTGGTGAACGCGCTGCGCGAGCGGGGCATCACCGAGGTGCCGGCCGCGGCCGTGCTGGGTGCCGGGGCCACGGCCTCCTCGGCGCTGGCGGCGCTGGCCCAGGTCTGCACCGGCGAGGTGACCGTCTACGTGCGCAGCGCGGAGCGGGCCCGGGAGATGGCCGAGCTGGGCGAGCGGCTGGGCGTCGCCGTGCGCACCGCCGACTGGGAGCTCGGCGCGCAGGCGCTGGCGCGGCCGCTGACCGTCTCGACCACGCCGGTCGGTGCGACCGACGCGTTCGCCGGGGCGCTGCCCGCCGTGCCGGGGGCGCTGTTCGACGTGCTGTACCACCCGTGGCCGACGGCGCTGGCCGCCGCCTGCGCCGCGCGCGGGGCGACCGTCCTGGGCGGGCTGGACCTGCTGGTGCACCAGGCGGTGCTGCAGAGCGAGGCCTTCACCGGGCGGGCGCCGGGGCCGCTGGCGGCGATGCGCGAGGCGGGCGAGAAGGCCCTCGCCGGGCGCTGAGGCCGCGCCGGTGGCCGGATCGCGCCGACCACCGCCCGGCCGGGTGGCCGGAATCGTGCCGACCACCGTCCCGCCGACTGACCGGTTGCCGTCCGTCACGCGGACTGGGCCTCCGGGTGCCGCCGGGACGTGAAAGGATTCAGGGGAAAAGGCACGCCCGGGCGGGCCCCGGCAGGTGCCGAGGCCGGTCCGCTGATGAAGGAGCTCCGTTGGGTACGTTGCGCTGGCTGACGGCGGGGGAGTCGCACGGCCCCGCACTCGTCGCGACGCTGGAAGGCCTGCCCGCCGGTGTACCGGTCACCACCGCGGTGGTGGCCGACGCGCTGGCGCGCCGCCGGCTCGGTTACGGTCGCGGCGCACGGATGAAGTTCGAGCAGGACGAGGTGACGTTCCTCGGCGGCGTCCGGCACGGCGAGACCATGGGCAGCCCGGTGGCGGTCATGGTCGGTAACACCGAGTGGCCGAAGTGGGAGCAGGTTATGTCGGCCGACCCGGTCGACCCCGAGGTGCTGGCCGGTCTGGCCCGCAACGAGGCGCTCACCCGCCCCCGGCCCGGCCACGCCGACCTGGCCGGCATGCAGAAGTACTCGATCGACGAGGCCCGTCCGATCCTGGAGCGCGCCAGCGCCCGTGAGACGGCCGCCCGGGTCGCGCTCGGTGCCGTCGCCCGCGCGTACCTGAAGGAGACCTGCGGGATCGAGATCGTCAGCCACGTGGTCGAGCTGGCCGCGGCCAAGGCCCCGGCCGGGGTGCTGCCGCTGCCCTCGGACGAGGCGCGGCTGGACGCCGACCCGGTCCGCTGCCTGGACGCCGACGCGTCGAAGGCGATGGTCGCCGAGATCGACCAGGCCCACAAGGACGGCGACACCCTCGGCGGCGTGGTCGAGGTGCTCGCGTACGGCGTGCCGGTGGGTCTGGGCTCGCACGTGCACTGGGACCGCCGGCTGGACGCCCGGCTGGCCGCCGCGCTGATGGGCATCCAGGCGATCAAGGGCGTCGAGGTCGGCGACGGCTTCGAGCTGGCCCGGGTGCCCGGCTCGCAGGCGCACGACGAGATCGTCCCGACCCCCGAGGGCGTCAAGCGCACCTCCGGCCGCTCCGGCGGCACCGAGGGCGGCCTGACCACCGGCGAGGTGCTGCGGGTGCGGGCCGCCATGAAGCCGATCGCCACCGTGCCGCGGGCGCTGCAGACCCTGGACGTGCGCACCGGTGAGCCGGCCAAGGCGCACCACCAGCGCTCGGACGTCTGCGCCGTGCCGGCCGCCGGGATCGTCGCCGAGGCGATGGTCGCGCTGGTGCTGGCCGACGCGGTGAACGAGAAGTTCGGCGGTGACCACGTCTCTGAGACCCGCCGCAACGTGCAGGGCTACCTCGACAACCTGATCATCCGATGACCGTTCCGGTCGTTGTGCTGGTCGGCCCGCCCGGCAGTGGCAAGTCCACCGTCGGGCGGGCCCTGGCCGAGCGTCTGGGCGTCGGCTTCCGGGACACCGACGCCGACATCGAGGCGCTGGCCGGCAAGCCCATCCCGGAGATCTTCGTCGACGAGGGCGAGCCGCACTTCCGCGAGCTGGAGGTCCGGGCCGTGCGCACGGGCGCCACGGAGCACGACGGCGTCCTGGCGCTCGGCGGCGGCGCGGTGATGGCCGAGGCCACCCGCGCCCTGCTGCGCGAGCTGCCGGTCGTCTTCCTGGAGGTCCCGCTGGCGGACGCGGTCAAGCGGGTCGGCCTGGACGCCCCGCGCCCGCTGCTGGCCATCAACCCGCGGGCCCGCTGGCGCGAGCTGATGGAGGCCCGCCGGCCCCTCTACCTGGAAGTGGCCACCGCCGTCGTCGACACCGCCGGCCGCACCCCCGAGCAGGTCGCGGACGCCGTACTGGAAGCACTGGAGCTGAAGACCCCCCATGACTGACCCCATCGTCAGGATTCACGTCGGCGGCAGCGCCGGCCACGACCCGTACGACGTGCTGATCGGGCACCAGCTGCTCGGTGAGCTGTCGGCGCTGATCAGTCCCCCCAGTCTGGGGACAAGAGGGGCCAAGCGGGTCGCGATCATCCACCCCGAGGCGCTGGCCGCCACCGCCGACGCCATCCGCGAGGACCTGCTCGGCGAGGGCTACGAGGCGATCGCGCTCCAGGTGCCCAACGCCGAGGACGCCAAGAGCGCCGAGGTCGCCGCGTACTGCTGGTCGGTGCTCGGGCAGACCGGCTTCACCCGCAGCGACGTCGTCGTCGGCCTCGGTGGCGGCGCCACCACCGACCTGGCGGGCTTCGTCGCCGCCACCTGGCTGCGCGGCGTCCGCTGGATCTCCATGCCCACCACGCTGCTCGGCATGGTCGACGCGGCCGTCGGCGGCAAGACCGGCATCAACATCGCCGAGGGCAAGAACATGGTCGGCGCCTTCCACCCGCCGGTGGGCGTGCTGGCCGACCTCGACACCCTGGCGACCGTGCCCAAGCACGACTACGTCTCCGGCCTCGCCGAGGTCATCAAGTGCGGGTTCATCGCGGACCCGGCCATCCTCGACCTGATCGAGGCCGACCCGGAGGGCGCCAAGACCCCGGACGGCCCGCACACCGTCGAGCTGATCCGCCGCGCCATCCAGGTCAAGGCCGACGTGGTCTCCGGGGACCTCAAGGAGTCCGGCCGGCGCGAGATCCTCAACTACGGCCACACCCTCGGCCACGCCATCGAGCGCAACGAGCGCTACAAGTGGCGGCACGGCGCCGCGATCTCCATCGGCATGGTCTTCGCCGCCGAACTCGGCCGCCTGGCCGGCCGGTTGGACGACGAGACGGCCGACCGGCACCGCACCGTGCTGGCCTCCGTCGGCCTGCCGCTGCGCTACCAGGCGGACGCCTGGCCGAAGCTGCTGGACGCCATGAAGATCGACAAGAAGTCGCGCGGCGACCTGATCCGCTTCATCGTCCTGGACGGCCTCGGCAAGACCTCCGTCCTGGAGGGCCCCGACCCGTCCCTGCTGGTCGCCGCCTACGCGGAGGTCTCGGCGTGACCAGGGTCATGGTGCTCAACGGCCCCAACCTCGGGCGGCTCGGCAGCCGCGAGCCGGACGTCTACGGCGCCACCTCCTACGCCGGGCTGGTCGAGCGCTGCACCGCGCTCGGCCAGGAGTTCGGCTTCGAGGTCGAGGTGCACGAGACCAACTCCGAGCAGCAGATGGTGGAGTGGCTGCACGAGGCGGCCGACGGCAAGGTGCCCGTGGTGATCAACCCGGGGGCGTTCACGCACTACTCGTACGCGATGCGGGACGCCGCCTCGCAGCGCACCGCACCGCTGATCGAGGTGCACATCTCCAACCCGTACGCCCGGGAGGCCTTCCGGCACACCTCGGTGATCGCCGCGGTGGCCTCCGGCACGATCGCGGGATTCGGGCTCGGCTCGTACGAGCTGGCCCTGCGCGCCCTGGCCGAGCAACTCACCACGCGCTGACGCCTGGTCAGCGGCCCGGCGGCGGACTGTGCCCGCCGCCGGGCCGCCGTGTAGTCTCCCCGCTGAGAGGTGTCGGGAGGTGACCGTGACGCAGTACGCCGGGGGTGGGCACGTCCCGCCGCGTCCCGCCGCTCCGCCGGGGCCGCAGCCGTCGGGGGCCGCCGCGCCGCCGCCGGTGCCGCCCGCTCCGGCTCCTGTTCCCGCGCCCGCTCCGGTCGCACCCGCGCCCGGTGCGCCGGCCTCCGCCGGGGCCACCGGGCACTTCGTGCTGCCCTCCGGCGCGCCCGTGCAACTCCCCGCCCACCCGCCGCAGCGGCACGCGCCCACCAGCCCGATCGCCGTCCTGCTGATCGGCCCGGCCGGGGCGGGCAAGACCACCGTCGCCCGGTACTGGGCCGAGCGCCGGCCCAGCCCGACCGCGCACATCAGCCTGGACGACGTCCGCGAGTGGGTGCAGTCCGGCTTCGCCAACCCGCAGTCCGGCTGGAACAACGCCTCCGAGGCGCAGTACCGGCTGGCCCGCCGCACCTGCGGCTTCGCCTGCCGCAACTACCTCGCCAACGGCATCTCCTGCATCATCGACGACGCCGTCTTCCCGGACCGCCCGGCCATCGGCCTCGGCGGCTGGAAGCGGCACATCGGTCCCGGCATGATCCCGGTCGTGCTGCTGCCCAGCCTGGACTCCGTGCTGCACCGCAACGCCCGGCGCGGCGGCACCCGGCGGCTCGGCGACGAGGAGGTGGCGCGGATCCACGGCCGGATGGCCGGCTGGTACAACTCCGGGCTGCCGATCATCGACAACTCGTACCTGGACGTGGCCGGCACCGCCGCCGAGCTGGACCGCGTCATCCTGGCCCGGCTGATGGGCATGCCGGTGCGCTGACCCGCGACGATCCGGTGGTGTCGGTGCCGACTGCGATGATGGGCGGGTCCTGATCGAACCACCCCGGGGGAGCTGACGCCCGTGCCGGAAGGCCACATCATCCACCGCCTCGCCGCCGAGAACCGGAAGGCCTTCGGCGGCCGCCCGGTCGAGGTGTCCAGCCCGCAGGGCCGGTTCGCCGACGAGGCCAAGGCCATCGACGGGCAGCTGCTCACCGCGGCCGAAGCCGTCGGCAAGCACCTGTTCCTCGGCTTCGAGGAGGGCGGCTGGGTGCACGTCCACCTCGGCCTCTACGGCGGCTTCGCCTTCGGTACCGGGCCCGCGCCCGAGCCGGTCGGCCTGGTCCGGCTGCGGCTGGCCAACGACGACGGCTACGCCGACCTGCGCGGCCCCAACACCTGCGCGCTGGTCACCGGCGCGGAGAAGGCCGCCGTCGCCGCCCGGCTGGGCCCCGACCCGCTGCGGGCCGACGCCGACCCGCAGGCCGCCTGGCGCCGGATATCGGCCAGCCGGACGACCGTCGCCGCGCTGCTGATGGACCAGAAGGTGCTGGCCGGGGTGGGCAACGTCTACCGGGCCGAGGTGCTGTTCCGCCACGGGATCAACCCGCACCGCGCCGGCCGCGACCTCACCCGGGGCGAGTGGGACGCGATCTGGGCCGACCTGGTCGCCCTGATGCACGAGGGCGTCGGTGCGGGCCGGATCGACACCGTCCGGCCCGAGCACACCCCCGAGGCGATGGGCCGACCGCCGCGCGTCGACGACCACGGCGGCGAGGTGTACGTCTACCGGCGGGCCGCGATGCCCTGCCTGGTCTGCGGCACCGACGTCCGGACGGAACAGCACGCCGCACGCAACCTCTTCTGGTGCCCCGCCTGCCAGGCGGCCTGACCAGGCCCTGCCCGGCCGGTCAGCCGAAGGCCGCGCCGGGCTCGTGGTGTTCGGCGGCGGCGCACGCGTCGAGGAGGGGGCGCAGGGACTCGTCCACGAGCTGGTAGCGCACGACCCGCCCGTCCTTGTCCCCGGTCACCACGCCCGCGGTGCGGAGCAGCCGCAGGGCCTGGGACACGGCGGGGTCGCGCATGCCGGTGGCCACGGCGAGGTCGGAGACGGCGAGCGGGCCGGCCCGGTGGAGGGCGAGCAGGAGGGCGAGCCGCCCGGGGTCGGCGAGCAGGGAGAACCGCTCGGCCCAGGTGCGGACGTGCGCGGGGTCGCCGATCGCGGCGATGGCCTCGCAGACCCGGTGTCCGTCGATGGTGCGGTGGCCCGCGCGGTCGGCCGGTACGAGATGCATGCGCACATTGTTGCAGCAGGGGGCCTGTGATCCTGGACACCTGCGCAGGTGCGCAGCCTTGCAAGGGTGGGTCCTGGCCCCTACGGTGTTCCCCGCCGTGGTGCTCGGGAAGACCGGTGACGGATCCTCAGGGATCCCAGTCCGGAGCGGCCCTCGCCACTGTGATCGGGCCATCGTGATCGTCGACGATGGAGAGACGTCCGTACCCACGACGCCACTGGGAGCCTCGCGCACCTGGGAAGGCGGGTACGGGACCCCCGTAAGCCAGGAGACCGGCCACGGCATCTCACGAAGTGTTTCCACGAGGTGCTGGAGCGTGACCCGAATGACCCTGCCCGAAACCGCCGCGACTGCCGAGGCGCCGGCGACACCGTCCGCGCTGCCCACGTTCCGCTGGAAGCGCGAGGACACCGTTCGCACGGCCGGGCTGATGGGGGTGATCCTGGCCATGCACGTGGTGGCCTTCGGGACGCTCGTCCTCCTGGTCGCGCCCCACAACTACGCGGTCGGCACCCAGGTCTTCGGGGTGGGCCTGGGGATCACCGCGTACACCCTCGGCATGCGGCACGCCTTCGACGCCGACCACATCGCGGTGATCGACAACACCACCCGCAAGCTGATGGCGGACGGCAAGCGGCCGGTCTCGGTCGGCTTCTGGTTCGCCCTCGGGCACTCCTCGATGGTGGTGCTGATGGCCGCCCTGGTGGCGGGCGGCGCGCAGCTGGCCAGCACGCTGATGGACGACGACTCGACCACCCACAAATGGCTCGGGATGGTCGGCACGACGGCCTCCGGCGCGTTCCTCTACCTGATCGGCGCGCTCAACCTGGCCGCGCTGCTCGGCATACTCAAGGTGTTCCGGGCGATGCGGGCCGGGTCGTACGACGAGGCGCAGTTGGAGGAGCACCTCAACTCGCGCGGCTTCATGGCCCGGGTGCTGAACCGGGCGACCCGGTCGATCACCCGGCCCGGGCAGATGTTCCCGGTGGGCATGGTGCTGGGGCTGGGCTTCGACACCGCGACCGAGGTCACCCTGATGGTGATGGCCGGGTCGGGCGCGGCGGCCGGGCTGCCCTGGTACGCGATCGTCTGCCTGCCGCTGCTGTTCGCGGCCGGGATGAGCCTGTTCGACACCCTGGACGGGACTTTCATGAACTTCGCGTACCAGTGGGCCTTCGCCAACCCGGTCCGGAAGGTCTACTACAACCTGACGATCACCGGGCTGTCGATCGCGGTGGCCTTCGTCATCGGCACCATCGAACTGGTCGGCGTGCTGCACGAGAAGCTCGATCTGACCGACCCGGTCACCGGCTGGATCGCGGGCATCTCGCTGGACAACGTCGGCTACGCGATCGCCGGGCTGTTCGTGGTGGTCTGGGCCGCGGCGATCGCCTACTGGAAGCTGGCCCGGGTGGAGAAGCGCTGGGCGGCCGCCGAGTAGCGACGACTGCGACCGGCGACGGCAGCGGGCGGCGACGGCGCCTCCCCCGGGATCCCGGGGGAGGCGCCGTTCCGTCGCCGCGGGTCGGTGCCGGTCGTCGGGCGGGCGGGGTTCAGCGCTCTTCGCGGAAGTCGACGTGCCGGCGCGCGACCGGGTCGTACTTGCGCAGGACCATCCGGTCCGGGTCGTTGCGGCGGTTCTTGCGGGTCACGTACGTGTAGCCGGTGCCGACGGTGGAGCGGAGCTTGATGACGGGGCGCAGTTCGCTGCGGGCCATGGGTGTCCTCCCGGGTTGGCGGGGTGTTCGGGGTCGGGGCGAAACCGTACACCGAAATGGAAGTCATTTTCATCTGGTGTAACGTGAGCTCCGTCCTGCCCATTCCCGGACGCCAGGGAGCACCCATGTCCGCCCACTGCCAACTCACCGGCCGTCGGCCCGGATTCGGCAACGCGATCTCGCACTCGCACCGCCGCACCCGCCGCCGCTTCGACCCCAACATCCAGCACAAGCGCTACTGGCTGCCCGGCGAGGGCCGGTACGTCCGGCTCACCCTCAGCGCCAAGGGCATCCGCACCATCGACACGATCGGCATCGAGGCCGCCGTCGCCCGCATCCGCGCCCGAGGGGGGAAGGTCTGATGGCCAAGCAGAGCAAGATCGCCAAGAACGAGCAGCGCCGTGCCGTCGTGGCCCGGTACGCCGAGCGCCGCGCCGAGCTCAAGCGGATCATCGCCAGTCCCGGCACGGCCCCCGCCGAACGCGCCGCCGCCCAGGCCGAACTCGCCCGCCAGCCCCGCGACGCCAGCGCCACCCGGATCCGCAACCGCGACGCCGTCGACGGCCGCCCCCGCGGCTACCTGCGCGCCTTCGGCCTCTCCCGGGTCAACCTCCGCGTCCACGCCCACGCCGGCCACCTGCCCGGCGTCCGCAAGGCCAGCTGGTGAGCGGCGTGGACGGGATCAAACTGCCCGTGGTGGTCGTGGCCGGACTGCACGCCGACGAACGCCGCGCCGCCGTCCGGGAGTTGGCGGTGGCCGGGGTGGGCGCGGTGGTCCTCCACCACGACCTGCGGGAGGCCTCGCAGGGCGTCGTCCGCCGTGAACTGCGCGACGCGGGAGGCGGGTTCGACGCCGCCGACGTCCCGCTGGTGAACGACTGCCCCTGCTGCGCCCTGCGCGAGGACCTGCTGCCGCGACTGCTGCGGATCGCCGACGAGGGCCGGTACGGGCTCGCGATCGTCGAACTGTGGGGCGGCAGCGACCCGCACCCGGCCGTCGAGGTGATCGCCGGGGGAGAGGCGGACGGCCGCCACCTGGAGGACGCCGTCGAACTCGCGGGCGTGGTCACGGCCGTCGACCCGGACCGGCTGGTCGGCGAGCTCTCCGTCTCCGACGACCTGGTGGAGCACGGCGAGCACACCGCCCGCCAGGACCAGCGGACCCGCGCGGAGGCGCTCGCCCACCAGGTCGAGTACGCCACCACCCTCGCCGTCCCGCGCGCGACGGCGCACACGCCCGGGCTCGCGCTGCTCCGCCAGCTCCACCCCACCGCCCGGGTCGTCCGGCTCGGCACCGGCGCGCTCACCCGGGCCGCCCTCGGCGGCTTCGACGTCGCCGCCGCCCGGGACCGGGTCAACCCGGCGATCGCGCTGCTCCCGCAGGAGAGCGACGAGGCCGGCGTCACCACGCTGGTCTGGGAGCGCCGCCGCCCGCTGCACCCCGAGCGGCTGCACCGGGCGCTGGAGCTGCTCGTCCCCGCCGCCCAGCGCAGCCGCGGCCGCTTCTGGCTGGCCAACCGGCCCGACCTGATGCTCGCCTGGGACGCCGCCGGGGCCAACCTCGCCGTCGAGGAGTGCGGGCCCTGGCTCACCTCCCTGCCCGACGCCGCCTGGGAGCTCTACCCGCCCGCCCGCCGGGCCGCCGCCGCCCTCGACTGGCACCCGCTGCACGGCGACCGGGTGCAGCAGCTCAGCTTCACCGCGGAGGGCCTGGACGTCGACGGCGTCACCGGGCTGCTCGACTCCTGTCTGCTCACCGACGCCGAACTCGCCGCCGGCGAACCCGGCTGGAAGGCCCTGCCGGACGCCTTCCGGGACCTGCTCGACCCCGTTCACTGAGGAGTTGTCACTGTGCGTAAGCGACCGAACCCGCCCAAGGCCCGGCCGAACCCGCTGTTCGCGGCCGGCATCGAGTACATCGACTACAAGGACACCGACCTGCTGCGGCGCTTCGTCTCCGACCGCGGCAAGATCCGGAGCCGCCGCGTCACCCGGCTCACCGTCCAGCAGCAGCGCGCCGTGGCCAGGGCCGTCAAGAACGCCCGTGAGACGGCCCTCCTCCCGTACGCCGCCGGCACCACCCGATAGCCACCACACCACCGTCACCACCCGACAAGGAGCCCCCGATGGCCGTCCCCAAGCGCAAGACGTCCCGCAGCAACACCCGGCACCGCCGGGCCCAGTGGAAGGGCAAGGCCCCGAAGCTCGTCCCGATCACCCTCAACGGCCGCGAACTGCTCGTCCCCCAGAACCTGGTCCCCGCCTACCGCCGCGGCCTGATCGACCCGGAGGGGGCGTAGCGACCACGGAGGGGGCGTGCGGTGGCGGGGGCGCGCCCTGTCGGGGGTGCTCGGCGGGCGGATCGGAGTGGGGGTTCGTAGGCTCGACGCATGTCTGATGCGTACGCGGGTCGGCGGGAGCGGGTGAGGGAGCACTGCAGTGCGGCCGGGGCCGATGCGGCGCTGATCACCCGGGCGGCGAACGTGCGGTATCTGACGGGCTGCGCCCCCTGCGGGGCGACGCTGCTGCTGACCCGGGAGCGGGTGCTGCTGGCGGTGCCCGACGATCTGCCGGCGGACGACACCGGGGAGCACCTGATCGCGCCGGACGTCACCCAGGTACCGGTGGCTGCCGCGGCGGACACCGCCCTGGCGGCGACCGCCGCCGCCGCGCGACTGGGCGTGGCGGACCTGGCGGTGGAGGAGCACGACCTGACCGTCAGCCGCCACCGCGCGGTGGCGAGCCTGGCGGAGGGGGCCCGGCTGGCCGACCTGGGGCAGGTGGTCGAGCGGCTGCGGGTGGTCAAGGACGAGCACGAGATCGCCGACCTGCGGATCGCCGCCGAGATCGCCGACCAGGCGCTCGGCGAGCTGCTGGAGTCGATCCTGGTCGGCCGCACCGAACGGCACCTGGCGATGGAGCTGGAACGCCGGATGATCGACCACGGCGCGGACCGGGCGGCCTACCCGGTGTCCGTCGGCACCGGCAGCCACTCCGGCCAGCCCGCCCACCAGCCGACCGACCGCCGGGTGGAGGAGGGCGACTTCCTCACCGTGGTGATGGGCGCCCAGTACCGGGGCTACGGCGTCTCCACCGCCCGGACCTTCGTGATCGGCGCGGCCCCCGCGCCCTGGCAGGTGGAACTGCACCGGCTGGTGTTCCGGGCCCAGCGGGCCGGCCGGGAGGCGCTCGGACCGGGCGTGGAGCAGTACGTGCCCGACCGGGCCGCGCGGCAGATCCTGGAGGCGGCCGGCCACACCGAGACCTCCCCGCACCCGGTGGGCCACGGCATCGGGCTGGAGATCCGGGAGGCGCCGCGCCTCGGTCCGTCGGACATGGGTAAACTGGACAGCCGCGTGCCGGTCACCGTCGGCCCAGGGGTCCACCTCCCGGGCAAGGGCGGTGTCCGGATCGAGGACACGCTCGTGGTGCGCCCCCCAGAGGAGGGCGGGCCCGAGTTGCTCACCATCACCACCAAGGAGCTCCTCGCCCTGTGACCGCGGCCGCCCGTCGGCCGTCGGCGGCAGGACGCAAGCCTTGGTTCCTTGACAGCTATATCCAGGAGTAAGTGCGCCCGTGGCTTCCACGAACGATCTCAAGAACGGCATGGTCCTCAAGCTGGAGGGCGGCAAGCTCTGGTCCGTCGTCGAGTTCCAGCACGTCAAGCCCGGCAAGGGCCCGGCCTTCGTGCGCACGAAGCTCAAGGAGGTCCTGACCGGCAAGGTCGTCGACAAGACCTTCAACGCCGGCACCAAGGTCGAGACCGCCAACGTCGACAAGCGCGGCATGCAGTTCTCGTACAAGGACGGCGAGAACTTCGTGTTCATGGACACGGACACCTACGACCAGATCGTGGTCGAGCCGGCCGTCGTCGGCGACGCCTCCAAGTACCTGCTGGAGGGCTTCGAGGCCCTGGTCGCCATGTACGAGGGCTCCCCCCTGTACATCGAGCTCCCGGCCTCCGTCGAGCTGCTGATCTCCCACACCGAGCCGGGCGTCCAGGGCGACCGCTCCACCGGCGGCTCCAAGCCGGCCACGCTGGAGACCGGCGCCGAGATCGCCGTGCCGCTCTTCATCGTCACCGGCGAGAAGATCAAGGTCGACACCCGCGACGGCAGCTACCTCGGCCGGGTGAAGTAAGTCCGTGTCGGCCGCACGTAGCAAGGCCCGTACCCGGGCCTTCCAGATCCTCTTCGAGGCCGACCACCGCGGGGTCGACCCGCAGCGGGTCCTCGCGGACTGGGTGGCTCGCGCCCGCGAGCCGAAGCCCGACGAGGGCACCCCGCAGGTCGGCGAGTACACCATGGAGTTGATCGAGGGGTACGTCCAGCACGCTCGCCGGATCGACGACCTGATCTCGCAGTACGCGGTGGGCTGGACCCTCGACCGGATGCCGATCGTGGACCGCAACGTCCTGCGGCTCGGCGCCTACGAGCTGATCTGGGAGGACGGCGTCCCGGACGCGGTCGTCCTGGACGAGGCCGTGGAGATCGCCAAGGAGTTCTCCACGGACGACTCCCCGGCGTTCGTCAACGGCCTGCTCGCCCGCTTCCTGGAGCTGAAGCCGAGCATCCGCCGGTAGGTCCCGACCACCGGTGGCGGTGAGACCCGCAGAACGGCCGCCGGACCCGGAATCCGGGTCCGGCGGCCGTCGCGCGTTTCACCCGGGCGGCGTAAGGTGGTGCCCTACTCGCCAGTAACTTGGCGTTCGGAAACCCGCAGTGAAGGGCAGGCCACCCCCATGACCACCGCGACCCGCAGCGAGTTCGACCAGGGCATCGCCCTGACCCGGCACCCTGACGAGCCCGGCCGCTACGAGGCCGAACTCGGTGCCGGCTGGCAGATCGGCGGCGGGGTCAACGGCGGGCTGCTGCTCGCCGTCGCCGGACACGCGCTGTCGCTGGAGCACGGCGACCACCCCGACCCGGTGTCGATCAGTGGTTACTACCTGTCCGCCTCCACGCCAGGCCCGGCCACCGTCCGCACCGAGGTGCTGCGCACCGGCCGCGGGCTCTCCACCGGCACCGCCTCGCTCAGCCAGGACGGCGTGGAGCGGCTGCGGGTGGTCGCCAGCCACGGCGACCTCTCCACCGCCGAGGGCGAGGTGCGCACCAGCGCCCAGCCGCCGCAGCTGCCGCCGCCGGACCAGTGCATCGGCGTCGAGCACGCGCCCCGGGAGTTGATCGCCCAGGCCGAGCTGCTGGAGCGCTTCGACCTGCGGCTGGATCCGGCCACCATCGGCTGGGCGCTCGGGCAGCCGTCCGGCAACGGGCGGATCCAGGGCTGGTTCCGGCTCGCCGACGGTCGCGATCCCGACCCGCTGCTGCTCCTGCTGGTCGCCGACGCGCTGCCGCCGGTGACCTTCGACCTGGGCATGCCCGGCTGGGCCCCGACCGTCGAACTGACCGTCCACCTGCGGGCCAGGCCGGTCCCGGGCTGGCTGCGGGTCACCCACGCCACGCGCAACGTGGCCGGCGGGTACTTCGAGGAGGACGCCGAGGTCTGGGACTCGTCCGGCCGCCTGGTCGCGCAGTCCCGCCAGCTGGCCCGGGTGCCGCGGACGGCGTGAATCACATCGTCTTACCGTCGGTTACATTCCTGTGACACGCCGTACGTGTGCGGCGCGCGCGGATGGGGAGATAGACGGTCAGCGGCGAGCCGGCCGCTGACCGTCACCCGCCGACGGTACCCGTCGATGCCAGGAGCCATCCCGTGAGCGAGCGCAGCGAGCGAACCACCGAGAGGCGCGCAGGGGCGCATGCCCGTGCCGAGCGCAGCGAGGTGGGCGCATGAGCCGCAACGGCCGTGCCCGCCGCAACTCCGACTGCACCGCCGGCGGCCCGCGACCCACGGTGCGGGCGCCGCACCAGCGGCGGCGGGTCGAGGGGGCCGAGCAGGCGTTCGTCATCGGGATCCTGACCAGCGCGGCCGACTTCGCCCGGGCCCGCGTCTGGGGGCTGTCGAACGCCGCCGACCACGAGCAGTACCTGGCCGAGACCGCCGAGCTGCTGGCCGACGCCCTGGAGCGCTTCGACACCGTGCGGGCCCGGATGTTCCACCCGCAGGACTTCGCGGAGTTCTGCGTGCTGCACGGGCTGGACCCGGCCGAGCCGCTCGCCCGCGACCGCTACCTGGTCAATCCGCCGTTGCAGACCCAGCTGCTGGCCTATCAGGGCGAGGAACTGGCCGGGGACTTCGTGCCGCGCCTGGTCCGGGCCCGGGAGAACGGGCTGACGCTCTGCCACGCCGACCTGCTGCTGGACGGCGGCCTGTCCGGCGCCGCGGGCGAGGTCGACGAGGACCACGCCCGCTGGGTGCGCGCCGCCCGCCAGCGCGGCGCCGAGGTGTTCCGCCGGATGCTGGTCGGCGCGGGCGCCGGGGTGTACGAGCTGCGGCTTCGGGTGGACGCCCCGGGCGGGCGGCTGACCGCGGCGGCCCGGGTGCTGCAGTGGGAGGACGGCGTCGTCCGGATCAACGACGAGGACCTGGAGCTGGTCTGCGCGGTGCTGTGCGCCGGATTGGCGCTGGAGCTGCCGGGGGTGGCGGTGCTGCACGGCTCGCAGGGCTCGGTGGCGGCGGGCGGCGCCCGTGGCGCGGCCGCTGACGAGCACTTCCTGCCGGCCTCCTGGGCCTGGTCGAGCGGCGGGCAGGACTGGGCGCCGGCGGCCGGGCCGGTGCGGCTGGACGGCGTGGCGGCGCAGCCCGGCTACAGCCTGGGGACGGTCTGCTGAGCCGGCCGTGGACGCGCGACGGCGCGGCCCCCGGGATGCGGGGTGCCGCGCCGTGACGTTTCTGCAAGGCCCGGAGCGTGGCCCGGACCGTGGACCGAGCCGACGGGAGCCGGTGCGGCGAGCGTCAGCTCGCCTCCTCCTCGCGCACCGCGCGGCGCGCGTCGGGGTTCAGCACGCCCCAGGAGATCAGCTGCTCGGTGAGGATCGACGGCGACTGGTCGTAGATGACCGCCAGGGTGCGCAGGTCGTCCTGGCGGATCGACAGCACCTTGCCGTTGTAGTCACCGCGCTGGCTCTGGATCGTCGCCGCGTAGCGCTGCAGCGGGCCGGCCTTCTCGGACGGGACCTGGGTCAGTCTCTCCAGGTCGAGCACCAGGCGCGGCGGCGGCTCGGCCGCGCCGCCGGGGGTGCCGCCGGGCAGCAGCTCCTGCACCGGGACGCCGTAGAACTCCGCCAGCTCGGCCAGCCGCTGCACGGTGACCGCACGGTCGCCGCGCTCGTACGAGCCGACGACGACTGCCTTCCAGCGCCCCTGGGACTTCTCCTCGACACCGTGCAGGGAGAGACCCTGCTGAGTGCGGATCGCTCGGAGCTTGCCTCCGAGTTGCTTCGCGTAGTCGCTGGACATTGGTCTCCCCGGACGAGATTGCTTCGCGTTCAGTGGTGGGCCACGGACGATTGCCGACGCCGTTACCGGTGGGTCCGACGTCCGTCTCGTAACTCACTGTGAGGTTACGTAGAGTAAGGTAGCTGCGTCAAGCCGAATGGGGCAGTCGTGCGAATGGCCCGCATCCGCGGCGCGTCCGGGGCGTGAACCCGGCGAAGCGGAATGGTGCGTGTCCGATTGCCCCCCGGCCCGCTGCTAGGATGGCTCGAAGCCCGCGCCCGGTCGGCGGGGGCAGTCCCAGACATCCTTTAAGGCCCGTCCAGTGAGGCGGGGAAGGAGGTCCGCTTCGGCATGACCACACACCAGGATTCGACGCCGCGACCGCCGCACCAGGTGCTGGACGGCACGGACATCGCCCGGGTCGTCACCCGGATAGCGCACGAGATCGTCGAGCGCGCCAAGGGCGCCGAGGACGTCGTGCTGCTCGGCATCCACACCAGGGGCGTCCACCTCGCCCGCCGCCTGCACGGCCGGCTGGCCCAGATCACCGGGCGCGAGATCCCGCTGGGTGCCCTGGACATCACCATGTACCGGGACGACCTGCGGCTCAAGCCCGCCCGCGCCCTGGAGCACACCGAGATCCCGTCCGGCGGCATCGACGGCAAGCTCGTCATCCTCGTCGACGACGTGCTCTTCTCCGGCCGCACCATCCGGGCCGCGCTCGACGCGCTGAACGACATCGGCCGCCCGCGCGCCGTCCAGCTCGCCGTCCTGGTCGACCGCGGCCACCGCGAGCTGCCGATCCGCGCCGACTACGTGGGCAAGAACCTCCCCACCTCGCTGCGCGAGGCCGTGCAGGTGCGCCTGTCCGACAGCGACGGCGTGGACGCCGTGCTGGTCGGCGACCGCGACTACAACGAACGCTCCTCGCAGGCCCTGGCCTCCCAGCCGTCCGAACCGCACCTCCCGGAGTAACCCGCGTGAAGCGCCACCTCGTCTCCGCCGCCGATCTCACCCGCGACGACGCGCTGCTGATCCTGGACACCGCCGAGGAGCTCGCCCAGCTCTCCGGACGGGCCGTCAAGAAGCTGCCCACGCTGCGCGGCCGGACCGTCGTCAACCTCTTCTTCGAGGACTCGACCCGTACCAAGACCTCCTTCGAGGTCGCCGAGAAGCGGCTCTCCGCCGACGTCATCAACTTCTCCGCCAAGGGCTCCTCGGTCTCCAAGGGCGAGAGCCTCAAGGACACCGCGCTCACCCTCCAGGCGATGGGCGCCGACGCGGTCGTCGTCCGGCACCACGCCTCGGGCGCGCCGGCCCGCCTCGCCCAGTCCGACTGGCTGCACGGCAGCGTGATCAACGCCGGTGACGGCACCCACGAGCACCCCACCCAGGCGCTGCTCGACGCCTTCACCATGCGCCGCCACCTCAACGCCGGGCTGGGCAACGACCTCGCCGGGCGCCGGGTGACCATGGTCGGCGACATCCTGCACAGCCGGGTCGCCCGTTCCAACGTGCACCTGCTGACCACCCTCGGTGCCCAGGTCACCTTCGTCGCCCCGCCGACGCTGCTGCCGATCGGCATCGAGAACTGGCCCTGCGAGGTCAGCTACGACCTGGACCGCGTGCTCCCCAAGACGGACGCGGTGATGATGCTGCGGGTGCAGCGCGAGCGGATGAACGCCGCGTTCTTCCCGACCGAGCGCGAGTACAGCCGCCGCTACGGCCTGAACGGCACCCGGATGTCCCAGCTGCCCGAGCACGCCATCGTGATGCACCCCGGCCCGATGGTGCGCGGCATGGAGATCACCGCCGAGGTCGCCGACTCCCCGCGCTGCACCGTGGTCGAGCAGGTCGCCAACGGCGTGTCGGTCCGGATGGCCGTCCTGTACCTGCTGCTCGGGGGAGCCACCCTCAACGACGCCCGCACCGACTCCGTGGAGACCGCTCAGTGACCACCTACCTGATCCGCAACGCCCAGATCCTCGGCGGTGCCCCGCAGGACCTCCACCTCGCCGACGGTGTGATCAAGGCGATCGGCACCGACCTGGCGGTCGAGGCGGACGTCGAGATCGACGCCGGCGGCCTGATCGCGCTGCCCGGTCTCGTCGACCTGCACACCCACCTGCGCGAGCCCGGCCGCGAGGACGCCGAGACCGTGCTCACCGGCACCCGGGCCGCCGCGATGGGCGGCTTCACCGCCGTGCACGCGATGGCCAACACCACCCCGGTGGCCGACACCGCCGGCGTGGTCGAGCAGGTCTGGCGGCTCGGCCAGGAGGCCGGCTACTGCGACGTGCAGCCGGTCGGCGCCGTCACCGTCGGCCTGGAGGGCAACAAGCTCGCCGAACTGGGCGCGATGCACGAGTCCGCCGCGAACGTGCGGGTCTTCTCCGACGACGGCAAGTGCGTGGACGACGCGGTGCTGATGCGCCGCGCCCTGGAGTACGTCAAGGCCTTCGACGGCGTCGTCGCCCAGCACGCCCAGGAGCCGCGGCTCACCGAGGGCGCCCAGATGAACGAGGGCCAGGTCTCCGGCGAGCTCGGGCTCGGCGGCTGGCCGGCCGTCGCCGAGGAGTCGATCATCGCGCGGGACGTGCTGCTCGCCGCGCACGTCGGCTCCCGGCTGCACGTCTGCCACGTCTCCACCGCCGGCTCGGTCGAGATCATCCGCTGGGCCAAGGCCAAGGGCTGGGACGTCACCGCCGAGGTCACCCCGCACCACCTGCTGCTCACCGACGAGCTGGTCCGCTCCTACGACCCGGTCTACAAGGTCAACCCGCCGCTGCGCACCGCCGAGGACGTCCAGGCGCTGCGCAAGGCGCTCGCGGACGGCACCATCGACGCCGTCGCCACCGACCACGCGCCGCACCCGGACGAGGACAAGGACTGCGAGTGGGCCGTCGCCGCGATGGGCATGGTCGGCCTGGAGACCGCGCTGTCGGTCGTGCAGCAGACCATGGTGGACACCGGCCTGCTGAACTGGGAGGGCGTCGCCGACCGCATGTCGCACCGCCCGGCCCGGATCGGCCGTCTCGCCGGACAGGGCCGTCCCGTCTCGGTCGGTGAGCCGGCCAACCTGGTGCTGTTCGATCCCGCGTACCGTGGTGCCGTGAACCCGGACAGCTTCGCCACCCGTAGCCGCAACACCCCCTACAAGGGCCTTGACCTGCCCGGACGGGTGCACGCCACCTTCCTGCGCGGGCGCGCCACCGTGCTGGCCGGCGAGCTGGCCGAGCAGGGCGGGGCGGCGTGACCGGCCCGGCCGCGCTCGCCCAGGAGCAGGCCAAGGTCACCAACTGGCCCGGGTACATCGGCTGGGCCGTCGGCCTGCTGATCGTCATCGGGCTCGTCTATTGGCTGATGCGGCAGGGCTGGAACTGGCGGCGCACCCTCCAGTCCGGCATCCCGCCGCTGCCCGCCGTGCCGGCCGGTGCCGGGCGGACCATCCTGGAGACCAGCGGGCGGTACCACGGCTCCACCACCGCCGGGAACTGGCTCGACCGGGTCGTCACGCACGGCCTGGGCACCCGCAGCCGCGCCGACCTCACCCTCGGCGAGGACGGCCTGCTGGTGCGGCGCCCCGGTGACGTCGACCTCTGGATCCCGGCCGAGCACCTGACCGGTGCCCGCACGGACTCCGGGATCGCCGGCAAGGTCGTCCCGGCCGGGCTGCTCGTCGTCACCTGGACGCACGAGGGCACCGAGCTGGACTCGGGCTTCCGGGCCGACCACCCGGACGAGCACGCCGCCTGGGTCGAGGCGATCGCCCAACTCGCAACACGTACGAAGACGAAGACGGAAGAGGCCGCTCAATGACCGCACCTGCCCCCACCACGCAGCGCCGACGGCGGGAGCGCACCCCCGCCGTGCTCGTCCTGGAGGACGGCCGGACCTTCCGCGGCGAGGCCTACGGCGCGACCGGCGAGACCTTCGGCGAGGCCGTCTTCAACACCGGCATGTCCGGCTACCAGGAGACCCTCACCGACCCGTCGTACCACCGCCAGGTGGTCGTGATGACCGCCCCGCAGATCGGCAACACCGGCTGGAACGACGAGGACGACGAGTCCGGGCGGATCTGGGTCGCCGGGTACGTCGTGCGCGACCCCGCCCGGGTGGCGTCCAACTGGCGCTCCACCCGCTCGCTGGACGAGGAGCTCGTCCGCCAGGGCGTCGTCGGCATCAGCGGCATCGACACCCGGGCGCTCACCCGCCACCTGCGCGAGCGCGGCGCGATGCGCTGCGGCATCTTCTCCGGCGAGGCGCTGACCGACCAGGCCGAACTGCTCGCCCGGGTGCAGCAGTCGCCCGAGATGAAGGGCGCCGACCTGTGCGCCGAGGTGGCCACCACCGAGGCGTACGTCGTGCCCGCGATCGGTCCCGGCGGCGAGGCCCTGCCCATCGGCACTGCGGAGTTCACCGTCGCCGCGCTGGACCTCGGCATCAAGGGGATGACCCCGCAGCGGATGGCCGAGCGCGGCATCGAGGTGCACGTGCTGCCGGCCGGCTCCACCCTGGAGGACCTCTACGCGGTCCAGCCGGACGGCGTGTTCTTCTCCAACGGCCCGGGCGACCCGGCCACCGCCGACCACCAGGTCGCCGTCGCGCAGGGCGTGCTGGAGCGCGGGACCCCGTTCTTCGGGATCTGCTTCGGCAACCAGATCCTCGGCCGCGCACTGGGCTTCGGCACCTACAAGCTCAAGTACGGCCACCGCGGCATCAACCAGCCGGTGCAGGACCGCACCACCGGCAAGGTCGAGGTGACCGCGCACAACCACGGCTTCGCCGTGGACGCACCGCTGGACCGGGTGAGCGACACCCCCTTCGGGCGGGTCGAGGTCTCCCACGTCTGCCTCAACGACGACGTGGTCGAGGGCCTCCAGGCGCTCGACGTCCCCGCCTTCAGCGTGCAGTACCACCCCGAAGCGGCGGCCGGCCCGCACGACGCGGCCTACCTCTTCGACCGGTTCGTCGAGCTCATGCGAGGCGACGACAAGCACAGCGTGAAGCTCATGGAGGGCCAGCGTGCCTAAGCGCACTGACATCAAGTCCGTCCTGGTGATCGGGTCCGGCCCGATCGTGATCGGCCAGGCCGCCGAGTTCGACTACTCGGGCACGCAGGCCTGCCGCGTCCTCAAGGCCGAGGGCCTGCGGGTCGTGCTGGTCAACTCCAACCCGGCCACGATCATGACCGACCCGGAGATCGCCGACGCCACCTACGTCGAGCCGATCACCCCGGAGTTCGTCGAGCGGATCATCGCCAAGGAGCGCCCCGACGCGCTGCTGCCGACCCTCGGCGGGCAGACCGCGCTCAACACCGCGATCTCCCTGCACTCGGCCGGCACGCTGGACAAGTACGGCGTCGAGCTGATCGGCGCCGACGTGGTGGCGATCAACAAGGGCGAGGACCGCCAGCTGTTCAAGGGCGTCGTCGAGGCGGTCAACGCCAAGATCGGCCACGGCGAGTCCGCCCGCTCGGTCATCTGCCACTCGATGGACGACGTGCTGGCCGGCGTCGACACGCTCGGCGGCTACCCGGTCGTCGTGCGCCCCTCCTTCACCATGGGCGGCGCCGGCTCCGGCTTCGCCCACGACGAGGAGGACCTGCGCCGCATCGCCGGCCAGGGCCTGGCCCTCTCGCCGACCACCGAGGTGCTCCTGGAGGAGTCCATCCTCGGCTGGAAGGAGTACGAGCTGGAGCTGATGCGCGACAAGAACGACAACGTCGTGGTCGTCTGCTCCATCGAGAACTTCGACCCGATGGGCGTGCACACCGGTGACTCGATCACCGTCGCCCCGGCGATGACCCTCACCGACCGTGAGTACCAGATCCTGCGCGACATCGGCATCGCCGTGATCCGCGAGGTCGGCGTCGACACCGGCGGCTGCAACATCCAGTTCGCCGTCAACCCCGACAGCGGCCGGGTCATCGTCATCGAGATGAACCCGCGGGTGTCGCGCTCCTCGGCGCTGGCCTCGAAGGCGACCGGCTTCCCGATCGCCAAGATCGCCGCCAAGCTGGCCGTGGGCTACACGCTCGACGAGATCCCCAACGACATCACCGAGCAGACCCCGGCCTCCTTCGAGCCGGCCCTCGACTACGTCGTGGTGAAGGTCCCCCGGTTCGCGTTCGAGAAGTTCCCGAGCGCCGACGCCACGCTGACCACCACCATGAAGTCGGTCGGCGAGGCCATGGCCATGGGCCGCAACTTCCCCGAGGCGCTGCAGAAGGCGCTGCGCTCGCTGGAGAAGAAGGGCTCCCAGTTCTCCTGGACCGGCCCGGTCGGCGACAAGGCCGAGCTGCTGGCCAAGGCGGTCGTGCCGACCGACGGCCGGATCAACACCGTGATGCAGGCCATCCGGGCCGGCGCCACCCCGGAGGAGGTGTTCGAGGCCACCAAGATCGACCCGTGGTTCGTCGACCAGCTCTTCGTGCTCGACGAGATCGCCGCCGAGCTGACCGAGGCCGCGAAGCTCACCCCCGAGCTGCTGCGCCACGCCAAGCGGCACGGCTTCTCCGACCAGCAGATCGGCGAGATCCGCGGCCTGAAGCCGGACGTCGTCCGCGAGGTCCGGCACGCGCTCGGCATCCGCCCGGTGTTCAAGACCGTCGACACCTGCGCCGCCGAGTTCGCCGCCAAGACCCCGTACTTCTACTCGTCCTACGACGAGGAGAACGAGGTCGCCCCGCGCACCAAGCCGGCCGTGATCATCCTCGGCTCCGGCCCGAACCGCATCGGCCAGGGCATCGAGTTCGACTACTCCTGCGTGCACGCCTCCTTCGCGCTGGCCGACGCCGGGTACGAGACCGTGATGGTCAACTGCAACCCGGAGACCGTCTCCACCGACTACGACACCTCCGACCGGCTCTACTTCGAGCCGCTCACCCTGGAGGACGTGCTGGAGATCGTCCACGCCGAGCAGCAGGCCGGCCCGCTGGCCGGCGTGATCGTCCAGCTCGGCGGCCAGACCCCGCTCGGCCTGGCCCAGGCGCTCAAGGACAACGGCGTGCCGATCGTCGGCACCCAGCCCGAGGCGATCGACCTCGCCGAGGAGCGCGGCGCCTTCGGCCGCGTGCTGCGCGACGCCGGCCTGCCCGCCCCCAAGCACGGCACCGCCTTCTCCTTCGCCGAGGCCAAGGCCATCGCCGACGAGATCGGCTACCCGGTGCTCGCCCGCCCGTCGTACGTGCTCGGCGGCCGCGGCATGGAGATCGTCTACGACGAGGCCTCGCTCGCCTCCTACCTGGAGCGCCACGCCGGCCTGATCTCCGAGCACCCGGTGCTCATCGACCGCTTCCTCGACGACGCGGTGGAGATCGACGTCGACGCGCTGTACGACGGCACCGAGCTCTACCTCGGCGGCGTCATGGAGCACATCGAGGAGGCCGGCATCCACTCCGGCGACTCCGCCTGCGCGCTGCCCCCGATCACCCTCGGCGGCTACGACATCAAGCGCCTGCGCACCTCCACCGAGGCCATCGCGCGCGGCGTCGGCGTCCGCGGCCTGATCAACATCCAGTTCGCGCTGGCCGGGGACATCCTGTACGTGCTGGAGGCCAACCCGCGCGCCTCCCGCACCGTGCCGTTCACCTCCAAGGCGACCGCCGTGCCGCTGGCCAAGGCCGCCGCCCGGATCTCGCTCGGCGCCACCATCGCCGAGCTGCGCGCCGAGGGCCTGCTCCCGGCCGAGGGCGACGGCGGCACGCTGCCGGCCGACGCGCCGATCGCGGTCAAGGAGGCCGTGATGCCGTGGAGCCGCTTCCGCGACATCCACGGCCGCGGCGTGGACACCGTGCTCGGCCCGGAGATGCGCTCGACCGGCGAGGTCATGGGCATCGACAAGGTCTTCGGCACGGCCTACGCCAAGGCCCAGGCCGGCGCCTACGGCGCGCTGCCGACCAAGGGCAAGGTCTTCGTCTCGGTCGCCAACCGGGACAAGCGCAACCTGGTCTTCCCGGCCCGCGCGCTGGTCGGCCTCGGCTTCGAGGTGCTCGCCACCGCCGGCACCGCCGAGGTGCTGCACCGCGGCGGCATCCCGTCCACGCTGGTGCGCAAGCACAGCGAGGGCGAGGGCCCGGGCGGCGAGCGGACCATCGTCCAGCTGATCCACGACGGTGAGGTCGACCTCATCATCAACACGCCGTACGGCACCGGCGGGCGCCTCGACGGCTACGAGATCCGCACCGCCGCCGTGTCCCGCGGCGTGCCCTGCCTGACCACGGTCCAGGCGATGGGCGCGGCCGTCCAGGGCATGGACGCGCTGCTGCGCGACGAGGTCGGGGTGATGTCGCTCCAGGAGCACGCCGCGCTGATCAACGCCGGCCGCAAGTAGCACCACCGCAGTGGGGGGCACCGAGGTCGGTCGGGTGCCCCCCACTTCCATGCCCTGATCCGGGTGCTCACGCTCAGATCCGGGCCCTGATCCGGGAGTTGGGTTTTTGTACAAGCTGCTGTTCGACCTCGTCTTCAAGAAGATGGACCCCGAGAAGGCGCACCACCTCGCCTTCTTCTGGATCCGGCTCGTCTCCTCGGTGCCCGGCCTGCGCACGCTGGCGCGGCTGGTGCTCGCCCCGCGTGACCGGGCGCTGCACACCACCGCCCTCGGCCTCGACCTGCCGGGCCCGTTCGGCCTGGCGGCCGGCTTCGACAAGAACGGCGTCGGCATCGACGGCCTGGCGATGCTCGGCTTCGACTACGTCGAGATCGGCACCATCACCGGCGAGCCCCAGCCGGGCAACCCGACGCCCCGGCTGTTCCGCCTGGTCGAGGACCGCGCGCTGATCAACCGGATGGGCTTCAACAACCAGGGCTCGGCCCGGGTCGCCGCGCGCCTCGCCGCCCGCCCGCACACCAGCTCCACTCCGGTGATCGGCGTCAACATCGGCAAGACCAAGGTGGTCGAGGAGGCCGACGCCGTCGCCGACTACGTCAAGTCCACCGAGCGGCTGGCCAAGTACGCCGACTACCTGGTCGTCAACGTCAGTTCGCCGAACACCCCCGGGCTGCGCAACCTCCAGGCCGTGGACCACCTGCGCCCGCTGCTCGCCGCCGTCCGCGAGGCCGCCGACCGCACCACCGCGCACCACGTCCCGCTGCTGGTCAAGATCGCCCCCGACCTGGCCGACGAGGACGTCGACGCGGTCGCCGACCTCGCCCTGGAACTGGGCCTGGACGGCATCATCGCCACCAACACCACGATCGGCCGCGAAGGCCTGCGCGCCGTCGCCGCCCGGGTCGAGGAGATCGGCATGGGCGGCCTGTCCGGCGCCCCGCTCAAGGCCCGCGCCCTGGAGGTGCTCCAGCGCCTGCGCGCCCGGACCGGGGGCCGGCTGACGCTGGTCTCGGTCGGCGGCGTCGAGACCGCCGAGGACGTCTGGCAGCGGATCGTCCACGGCGCGGACCTCGTCCAGGGCTACAGCGCCTTCATCTACGAGGGCCCGTTCTGGTGCCGCCGGATCCACCGGGGCCTCTCCGCCCGGATCAGGGCCGCGGGCTTCCGCGACCTGGCCGCCGCCGTCGGCAGCGCCGTCGACGGCACCAGGGCCGCCTCCTGAACCTCCGTGCGGCCCCCGGCCCGTACGACGCCCCGTACGAGCCGCGCACGACCTCCGTACGGCCTCCGTGCGGCCTCCCCACGACCTTCCGGAAGGACGACATGACCCTCGCCCCGTTCGGCGCCCGGCTGCGCCAGGCCCTCGACACCCGCGGCCAGCTCTGCGTCGGCATCGACCCGCACGCCTCCCTGCTCGCCGCCTGGGGGCTCGGCGACGACCTCGCCGGCCTGGAGACCTTCAGCCGCACCGTAGTCGAGGCGCTGGCCGACCGGGTGGCCGTGCTCAAGCCGCAGGCCGCCTTCTTCGAGCGCTTCGGCAGCAAGGGCGTCGCGGTGCTGGAGAAGTCCGTCGAGGAGGCCAGGGCGGCCGGCGCGCTGGTCCTGATGGACGCCAAGCGCGGCGACATCGGCTCCACCATGGCCGCCTACGCGGAGGCCTTCCTCTCGCCCGGCAGCCCGCTGTTCTCGGACGCCGTCACGGTCAGCCCGTACCTGGGCTTCGGCTCGCTGCGCCCGGCCCTCGACCTGGCCCGCGCGCAGGGCTGTGGCGTGTTCGCGCTGGCGCTCACCTCCAACCCGGAGGGCCACGAGGTCCAGCGGGCGGTGGGCGCGGACGGCGAGTCGGTCGCGGCCTCGGTGCTGCGGCAGCTGGCGGCGGAGAACGGCGACGCCGCCCCGCTGGGCTCCTTCGGCGCGGTCGTCGGTGCGACGCTCGCCGACGCGGGCGTGGAACTGGCCATCAACGGCCCGCTGCTGGCCCCCGGGATCGGCGCCCAGGGCGCGACGATGGCCGACCTGCCGCGGGTGTTCGGCGCCGCGGTGATCAACGTGGTGCCGAGCGTCAGCCGGGACGTGCTCAAGCACGGTCCGTCGGTGGCGGCCCTGCGCTCGGCGGCCGAGCGGTTCGTCGGGGAGTACGCGGACGCGGTGAAGTAGCGGCGATCGCGGGCGCGAGCACGTAGCGGGGCGATGACCCTGTGCAGTGTGCGCAGCCCGGCGAGGGTCCCCGGACCCCACCGGAGTTGACGTGAGCGCCGTCACATTGACGGTGTCAAAGTTTCGCAATCGCGGTCATTTTGCCCTGGAAAGTCCTGGTCGGCCTTGGCTGACCAGGACTTTTCGTGTTCTTTTCCTGACGTGGCGCCGCAATCCGGGTAGTGTCCGGCGATAGGTCATCGGCGAGCCGCGAAACCCGTAGCTCCCGCAGGTCAAGGGCCCTCTGGTTCCCCTTGCGGACGGTGTCCTGGGATCCAAACCAGTCATAGCTCAATCCCTTCCTTCCACACCCTGAGGTGAACGGCGTGGCTCTTCCGCCCCTTACCCCTGAACAGCGCACCGCCGCGCTCGCCAAGGCCGCCGAGGCTCGCCGGGAGCGCGCCGAGGTCAAGAACCGGCTCAAGCACTCCGGCGCCTCCCTGCACGAGGTGATCAAGGCCGGAAAGGCCGAGAACGACGTCATCGGCAAGATGAAGGTCTCCGCACTGCTGGAGTCCCTTCCCGGCGTCGGCAAGGTCCGTGCCAAGCAGATCATGGAACGCCTCGGCATCAGCGAGAGCCGGCGCGTCCGCGGCCTCGGTACGAACCAGATCGCCTCCCTGGAGCGGGAGTTCGGCGGCGGTGCCGCCTGACCGTGCCCCGTGGTCCCGGGACCGTCCGCGATCCGGGATAATCGGTGCATGAGTGAGCGTCCGCGGCTGACCGTGCTCTCCGGCCCTTCGGGGGTCGGCAAGAGCACGGTCGTCGCTCATATGAGGAAGCAGCACCCCGAGGTCTGGCTCTCGGTGTCGGCGACGACCCGGCACCCGAGGCCGGGCGAGCAGAACGGGGTCCAGTACCACTTCGTCGACAACGACGAGTTCGACAAGCTGATCGCCAACGGCGAGCTGCTGGAGTGGGCCGTCTTCGCCGGCAACCGCTACGGCACCCCGCGCTCGGCGGTGCTGGAGAAGCTGGAGCGCGGCGAGCCCGTCCTGCTGGAGATCGACCTCCAGGGCGCCCGCCAGGTGCGCGAGTCGATGCCCGAGGCGCAGCTGGTCTTCCTGGCCCCGCCGAGCTGGGACGAGCTGGTCCGTCGGCTGACCGGTCGGGGCACGGAGTCGCAGGACGTGATCGCGAAGCGGCTGGAGGCGGCCAAGGTCGAGCTCGCGGCCGAGCCGGAGTTCGACACGACCCTTGTCAACACCTCCGTCGAGCAGGTAGCGGCCGAACTGCTAGCCTTGCTCGGTGTAGCCTGACCTGTCTGTCTTTTCCACCCTTTCGGAAGGTTTTCGCGTGTCCTCTTCCATGACCGCGCCCGAGGGCATCATCAACCCGCCGATCGACGAGCTGCTTGAGGCCACCGACTCCAAGTACAGCCTCGTGATCTACGCCGCCAAGCGCGCGCGCCAGATCAACGCGTACTACTCCCAGCTCGGTGAGGGCCTGCTCGAGTACGTCGGCCCGCTGGTCGACACCCACGTGCACGAGAAGCCGCTGTCGATCGCGCTGCGCGAGATCAACGCGGGCATGCTGACCGCCGAGGCGATCGAAGCCGCCTGAGACGGTGCTCCGAAAGCTTGTGGAAGGGCCCGGCGGAATCGTTTCCGCCGGGCCCTTCGGCGTTCCCTGGGGCTGTGGGGCCGACCACGGTGCGCGCGGCGGCTGAGGGGCCGTAGGGTGTGCACGTCCCAGGAGTGGAGGAGAGCGGGAGTATGAGCGCGACTTCGGACCGGAGCGGGTCGGCGGACGCGCCGCGCGTCGCCCTCGGCGTCAGCGGCGGCATCGCCGCCTACAAGGCGTGCGAGCTGCTCCGCCGGTTCACCGAGTCCGGCCACCAGGTCACCGTGGTGCCCACCGAGGCCGCGCTGCACTTCGTCGGCGAGGCCACCTGGGCCGCGCTCTCCGGCCGCCCGGCCGCCACCGAGACCTGGGAGCGCGTGCACGAGGTGCCGCACGTGCGGATCGGCCAGCAGGCCGACCTGGTCGTGGTCGCCCCCGCCACCGCCGACCTGATCGCCAAGGCCGCCCACGGCCTCGCCGACGACCTGCTCACCAACACCCTGCTCACCGCCCGCTGTCCGGTCGTCCTGGCGCCCGCCATGCACACCGAGATGTGGGAGCACCCCGCCACCCGGGACAACGTGGCCACGCTGCGCCGCCGGGGCGTGATCGTGCTGGAGCCGGCCGTCGGGCGGCTCACCGGCAAGGACACCGGCAAGGGGCGGCTGCCCGAGCCGTCCGCGATCTTCGACGCCTGCCGGGCCGTGCTGCGCCGGGGCGGGGCCGCCCCGACCGACCTGGCGGGCCGGCACGTGGTGGTCTCGGCCGGCGGCACCCGCGAGCCGCTGGACCCGGTGCGCTTCCTGGGCAACCGCTCCTCCGGCAAGCAGGGCTACGCGCTCGCCGTGACGGCCGCGGCCCGTGGGGCGCGCGTGACGTTGGTCTCGGCCAACGCGGAGCTCGCCGACCCGGCCGGGGTCGACGTGGTGCACGTGTCGACCGCGCTGGAGCTGCGCGAGGCGGCCCTGAAGGCGGCCGCGTCGGCCGACGCCGTGGTCATGGCCGCGGCCGTGGCGGACTTCCGGCCCGCCGAGTACGCCAGCGGCAAGATCAAGAAGGTCGAGGGGGTCGAGCCGGCGCCGGTCGCCCTCGTCCGCAACCCCGACGTCCTGGCCGAGCTGGCGGCGCACCGCGCCCGTTCGGGCCAACTCGTGGTGGGTTTCGCGGCGGAGACCGACGACGTGCTCGCCAACGGCCGCGCCAAGCTCGCCCGCAAGGGCTGCGACCTGTTGGTCGTCAACGAGGTGGGCAACGGCAAGGCCTTCGGGACGGACGTCAACGAGGCCGTGGTACTGGGCTCGGACGGCAGTGAGACGGCCGTTCCGGTGGGTCCGAAGGAGGCGTTGGCGGACGTGGTCTGGGACCTGGTCGTGAAGCGGCTGGAAACGGTCGGCGACTGATCAAGCCCCGCTGGAGATCGGTCGCGATTTCCGGAAGCGGGTGACGTTCGGCGGAGGCATCCCGTTAGACTCCAGGAATCAAGTCTTTCCGGATGTCCCCGGTTCGCCGGGGGCCTTCAGTCAGCAGCCGCTGCAACCCCAGGGAGCGCTGTGTCTCGCCGCCTGTTCACCTCGGAGTCCGTCACCGAGGGACACCCCGACAAGATCGCTGACCAGATCAGCGACACGATCCTTGACGCTCTCCTCCGGGAGGACCCGACCTCCCGGGTCGCCGTGGAGACGCTCATCACCACCGGCCAGGTGCACGTGGCCGGCGAGGTGACCACCAAGGCGTACGCGCCGATCGCCCAGCTCGTCCGGGACAAGATCCTGGAGATCGGCTACGACAGCTCCAAGAAGGGCTTCGACGGCGCCTCCTGCGGCGTGTCGGTGTCCATCGGCGCGCAGTCGCCCGACATCGCCCAGGGCGTCGACACCGCGTACGAGGCTCGGGTCGAAGGCGACGAGGACGACCTGGACAAGCAGGGCGCCGGCGACCAGGGCCTGATGTTCGGCTACGCGTCCGACGAGACGCCCGAGCTGATGCCGCTGCCGATCACCCTCGCGCACCGCCTCTCGCGCCGCCTGACCGAGGTCCGCAAGAACGGGACCATCCCGTACCTGCGCCCCGACGGCAAGACCCAGGTCACCATCGAGTACGACGGCGACAAGGCCGTCCGCCTCGACACCGTGGTGGTCTCCACCCAGCACGCCAGTGACATCGACCTGGAGTCGCTGCTCACCCCGGACATCCGCGAGTTCGTGGTCGAGCCCGAGCTGAAGGCGCTCGCCGAGCAGGGCATCAAGCTGGTCACCGAGGGCTACCGCCTGCTGGTGAACCCGACCGGCCGCTTCGAGATCGGCGGCCCGATGGGCGACGCCGGCCTCACCGGCCGCAAGATCATCATCGACACCTACGGCGGCATGGCCCGCCACGGTGGCGGCGCCTTCTCCGGCAAGGACCCGTCCAAGGTCGACCGCTCGGCCGCGTACGCGATGCGCTGGGTGGCGAAGAACATCGTCGCCGCCGGCCTCGCACGCCGCGCCGAGGTGCAGGTCGCGTACGCGATCGGCAAGGCCGAGCCCGTGGGCCTGTTCGTCGAGACCTTCGGCACCGAGACCGTGCCGGTGCTGACCATCCAGAAGGCCGTCACCGACGTCTTCGACCTGCGCCCGGCCGCGATCATCCGCGACCTGGACCTGCTGCGCCCGATCTACTCCCAGACCGCGGCGTACGGCCACTTCGGTCGTGAGCTGCCCGAGTTCACCTGGGAGCGCACCGACCGGGTGGAGCAGCTGAAGGCGGCCGTGAAGGACTGAACGGCCTGATCGTCCGGAAGCGGCGCCTACCCCCGGGAGGGGTGGGCGCCGCTTCTGTGCGTTCTGTCGGTGTGACCTGGTAGTACTGGGAGCGATGAGCAGCACAGGGGAGACGGAGAACACGGAGAACGGGGCCGAGCCGGAGCAGCTGGCGTTCATCCGGGAGACGGTCAAGCGGGCCAAGCCCCGGACGTGGCGCGGCGCCAAGCGGGCCGAGCACCTGCCGGTGGCCCGGGTCGTGGTGGACAAGGGCGTGCTCACCATCGACAAGTTCTTCGACTACGAGGTGCCGGCCGCGATGGCCGAGGAGGCCCGCCCGGGCGCCCGGGTGCGGGTGCGCTTCGGCGCGCGCGTGGTGAAGGGCCAGCGCGAGGGCGGGGAACTGCACGACGGGTTCATCGTCGCCCGGCTGGAGAAGAGCGACTTCCCCGGCCCGCTCGCCCCGCTCGCCCAGGTGCTCTCGCCCGAGCCCGTGCTCACCCCCCAGCTGCTCCGGCTCTGCCGGACCGTCGCCGACCGCTACGCGGGCACCCTCGCCGACGTCCTCCAGCTGGCCGTCCCGCCCCGGCACGCCAAGGCCGAGGCCGAGCCCTCGCCGCCGGCGCTCCCGCGCCCCCCGGCCCCCGCCCCCGGGGGCTGGCAGCGCTACCCGGCCGGGCCCGACTTCCTCGCCGCGCTGGCCGACGGCGGCTCGCCGCGCGCCGTCTGGGCGGCGCTGCCCGGCCCCGGCTGGCCGTACGAGATCGCGCGCGCCGTCGCCGCCACGCTGGCGGGCGGGCGCGGCGCGCTCGTCGTGCTGCCCGAGGGGCGGTCGGTGGCCCGGGTCGACCAGGCGCTCACCGAACTGCTCGGCGCGGGCCGGCACGTGGCCCTGGAGGCCGACCTCGGCCCGCGCGAGCGCTACCGGCGCTGGCTGGCGGTGAGCCGCGGCTCGGTGCACGCCGTGATCGGCACCCGCGCCACCATGTTCGCGCCGGTGCGCGACCTCGGGCTGGTCGTCGTCTGGTCCGACGGCGACAACAGCCACAGCGACCCGCGCGCCCCGCACCCGCACGTGCGCGAGGTCGCGCTGCTGCGCGCCGCCGACGAGGGCGCGGCCGTGCTGCTCGGCGGCCACGCCGTCACGGTGGAGGGCGCGCAGTTGGTCAGCACCGGGTGGGCCCGCCCGCTGACCGCCGACCGGGAGACCGTGCGCCGGATCGCGCCGCGGGTCCGGACCGTCACCGACCAGGACCAGCACCGCGACGGCGCCGCCCAAGCCGCCCGGCTGCCCTCGGTGGCCTGGGAGGCCGCCCGGGAGTCGCTGGCCGCCGGGCACCCGGTGCTCATCCAGGTGCCCCGGCGCGGCTACGTGCCCCGGCTGTCCTGCGGGCGCTGCCGCACCCCCGCCCGGTGCAGGCGGTGCGAGGGCCCGCTGGAGGCGCCCGCGGCCGACGCCGCGCTGAACTGCGGCTGGTGCGGAGAGGCGGAGACAAACTGGCACTGCCCCGAGTGCGGCTCGTTCCGGCTGCGCGCCCAGGTGGTCGGCGCCCGGCGCACGGCGGAGGAGCTGGGCAAGGCGTTCCCGCGCATCCCGGTGCGCACCTCCGGGCGGGACGCGGTGCTGGCCACTGTCCCGGACGAGCCGTCGCTGGTGATCTCCACGCCCGGTGCGGAGCCGGTGGTGGACGGCGGCTCCGGGTACGGGGCGGCGCTGCTGCTGGACGGCTGGGCGCTGCTCGGCCGGCCCGACCTGCGGGCCGGGGAGGAGACGCTGCGGCTCTGGCTGACGGCCGCCGCGCTGGTCCGGTCCGCCGAGGAGGGCGGCTCGGTGGTCGTGGTCGCCGAGCCGTCGGCGCGGCCGGTGCAGGCCCTGGTCCGCTGGGACCCGCTGGGCCACGCCGGGCTGGAACGCGACGAGCGGGCGCAGCTGCACTTCCCGCCGGTGTCGCGGATGGCGTCGGTCAGCGGCAGCCCGGCGGCCGTGGCCGACCTGCTGGGGCTGATCCGGCTGCCCTCGGAGGCGGACGTGCTCGGGCCGGTACCGGCCCCGGCCCTGCGCGGGGAGGACCAGGAGCGCGCGCTGCTGAGGGTGCCGCCCGGGCAGGGGGCGGCGCTGGCGGCGGCCCTGAAGGCGGCGCAGATCGCGCGGATCGCGCTGCGGACGCCGGAGGCCGTACGGGTGCGGGTGGATCCGACCGACATCGGGTGAGGCCGGCGGGGGCGGGGTGAGTGGCCACCCCGCCCCGGATGGCGCTGGTCGGACGGCGGCGTCAGCCGCGCAGCGGGATGCCGGTGCGGTCGACCGGGGTGCGCTCGGGGGTGGTGCGGTCGACCGGGGTGCGCTCGGGGGTGGTGCGGTCGACCGGGGGGCGGTCGAGGGGGCCGCGCTCCGGGGCGGTGCGGTCCAGGGTGCCGCGCTCCAGGGCGTTGCGGTCGTGGTTGCCGCGCTCCAGGGCGTTGCGGTCGAGGCTGCTGCGGTCCAGGCCGCCCTGGCGGGCCGCCGGGACGGTCGCCGCCAGGCCGCCGGACGGCGCGGCGGGCAGCTCCTCCGAGCGGTCCGGGCGGCTCTGGCCCGGGACGGCGCCGCTGGCGGCGAGGAGTTCGCTGGTCGGGCGGCGCATCCCGTACCGGCGGTGCACGGCCTGCTTGGTGACCCCGAGGGCCGAGCCCACCGAGTCCCAGGAGAAGCCCAGCGCCCGGTCGAACTCGACCGCCGCCGCGACCAGGGTCTCCACGCTCTCCCGCAGCTCCTGCGCCAGGCGCACGGTCGGCGCGGGCGCCCGCCCGTACACGACGAAGCCGGCCGACGTACTGGGCCGGCGCGGACGGTAGACGTTGCCCAACTGGGCGGTGAGCGTCCGCAGCGCGTCGACCTGCCGCCTCACCCGCTCGATGTCCCGCACCAGCAGGTGCAGGCTCGCCCGCGCCCGGGCGTCGTGGTTGATCTGCTCGGCCATGGCCTACGTGCCACCTTCCGTACGGTTCGGCTCGGCCGGGGCGCGGTGTCCCGTGCGCCCGGCCCCGGTCAATCTCACTTGACCAACGCCGAAGCGGGGGCCGGGGTAACGCCGCCGGGCACACTCGGGATATGCCAGAAGCCGGTGCCGGGGTGGGGGAGGGGCGTTCGGGGCGGGGTGAAGGGCGGTGCGAGGAGCGGTGTGAGGGCATGGGCGGCGGTCCCGGTGCGTTGCATAGACTTGCCGGGAACCCGCAGTTGCCCGCAGCCCCGCACCCTCGACGGACAGGAGCCCGTACCCGTGGCGATCCAGCCGATCCGGCTCTTCGGAGACCCCGTCCTGCGGGCCACCGCCCAGCCGGTGACCACGTTCGACAAGGAACTGCGCACCCTGGTCGGCGACCTGACCGAAACCATGCTCAACGCGCCCGGCGCAGGCCTCGCCGCGCCCCAACTCGGCGTCTCCCTGCGGGTGTTCACCTACCACGTGGACGGCGTCACCGGGCACCTGATCAACCCGGACCTGTCGCTGACCGAGGAGGAGCAGGACGGCCCCGAGGGCTGCCTCTCGCTGCCCGGCCTGCGCTACGACACCAAGCGCGCCTACGGCGTGGTCGCCAAGGGCTTCACCATGTACGGCGATCCGGTCACCCTGGAGGGCACCCAGCTGCTCGCCCGCTGCATCCAGCACGAGACCGACCACCTCGACGGCATCATCTTCATCGACCGGCTCGACCGCGAGCAGCGCAAGGCCGCGCTGAAGGCGATCCGCGACACCGACTGGGGCGGCGCGCCCGCGCCGGTCGTCAAGGTCTCCCCGCACAGCACGTTCGGCGCCGCGCGCTGACCCCTCTGGCGCCGAACCCTCTGGCGCTGACCCTCCTGATCTCCAACGTTCTCTTACAGAAAGGCACTTGATGCGTCTCGTCTTCGCCGGCACCCCCGAGGTCGCCGTTCCCGCCCTGGACGCCCTGCTCGCCTCCGACCGGCACGAGGTCGTCGCGGTGGTCACCCGCCCCGACGCCCCCGCCGGGCGCGGGCGCAAGCTGGTCGCCAGCCCCGTCGCCCAGCGCGCCGAGGAGGCCGGGATCGAGGTCCTCAAGCCGGCGAAGCCCAGCGACCCGGAGTTCGTCGCCCGGCTCACCGAACTCGCCCCCGACTGCTGCCCGGTGGTCGCCTACGGCGCGCTGCTGCGCCCCGGCACCCTGGAGATCCCCAAGCACGGCTGGGTCAACCTGCACTTCTCGCTGCTGCCCGCCTGGCGCGGCGCGGCCCCCGTCCAGCACGCGGTGCTGGCCGGCGACGAGGTCACCGGCGCGGCCACCTTCCTGATCGAACAGGGCCTGGACTCCGGCCCGGTCTACGGCGTGATCACCGAGGAGATCCGCCCGACCGACACCAGCGGCGAACTGCTCACCCGCCTCTCGGTGTCCGGCGCGCGCCTGCTCACCGCCACCATGGACGGCATCGAGGACGGCTCCCTGCACGCCCTCCCGCAGCCGGCCGAGGGTGTCACGCTCGCCCCGAAGATCACCGTCGAGGACGCCCGCATCGAGTGGAGCCACCCCGCCCTGCGGATCGACCGCGTGGTGCGCGGCTGCGCCCCGGCGCCCGGCGCCTGGACGGAGTTCCGTGGCGAGCGACTGAAGATCACCGGACCGGTGAAGCTGCTGACCGACTCGTCCGCCCTGGCGCCCGGGGAGCTGGCCGTGGTCGGCAAGAACAGCGTGCGGGTCGGGACGGGCAGCCACGAGGTCGAACTCGGGGAGGTCCGCCCGCAGGGGAAGAAGGAGATGCGGGCGGCGGACTGGGCGCGCGGGGCGCGGCTGGAGTCCGGGGAGCGCTTCGGCTCCGAGGGCTGAGGCTCAGGTTTAGCGTTACTGTTCGTCTGATAACCACCGATAACCACCGCAGCACCTTGAGGCACCCTGTGACCACCCCCAGCGCCCAGCGCGCCCCCCGCCCGCACCGCCGCCCGAAGAAGGACCCGGCCCGGATCGTCGCGTTCCGCGCGCTGCGCGCCGTCGACGAGCGCGACGCGTACGCCAACCTGATCCTGCCGTCGCTGCTCCGCGAAGCCGAGCAGAAGGGCATGGACCGGCGCGACGCCGCCCTCGCCACCGAGCTCGTCTACGGCACCCTGCGCCTTCAGGGCACCTACGACGCGATCATCGCGGCCTGCATCGACCGGCCGCTCAGCAAGGTCGACCCGCCGGTCCTGGACGTGCTCTCGCTCGGCGCCCACCAGCTGCTCACCACCCGCATCCCCAGCCACGCGGCGGTCTCGGCCACCGTCGAGCTGGCCCGGGTGGTGCTCGGCGACGGCAAGGCCAAGTTCGTCAACGCCGTCCTGCGCCGGATCAGCGCCCACGACCTGGACGCCTGGATCGAGAAGGTCGCCCCGCCGTACGAGAAAGACGCCGAGGACCACCTCGCCGTCGTCCACTCGCACCCGCGCTGGGTCGTCTCCGCGCTCTGGGACTCGCTCGGCCGCTGGCAGCCCGACGCCTCCGGGCGCAGCGCCCTGGAGGACCTGCTGCGCGCCGACAACGAGCGGCCCGAGGTGACCCTCGTCGCCCGACCCGGCCGGATCGACGTCGGCGAACTCGCCGACGCGCTGCCCGAGGCCGAGCCCGGCCGCTGGTCCCCGTTCGCGCTGCGGCTCGCCGAAGGCGGCGACCCGGGCTCGCTGGAGGCCGTCCGGGACAACCGGGCGGGCGTCCAGGACGAAGGCAGTCAGCTGGTCGCCCTCGCCCTGGCCAACGCTCCCCTGGACGGCCCGGACCGGCTCTGGCTGGACGGCTGCGCCGGCCCCGGCGGCAAGGCCGCGCTGCTCGCGGCGCTGGCCGCCGAACGCGGCGCCGGGCTGGTCGCGAGCGAGAAGCAGCCGCACCGCGCGCGGCTGGTCGCCCGGGCGCTGGAGGGCAACCCCGGCCCGTACACGGTGATCACCGCGGACGGCACCCGCCCGGCCTGGCGCTCCGGCGGCTTCGACCGGGTACTGGTCGACGTGCCGTGCTCCGGCCTGGGCGCCCTGCGCCGCCGCCCGGAGGCGCGCTGGCGCCGCCGCCCCGCCGATGTCGCGGCCTTCGGCCCGCTCCAGCGGGACCTGCTGCGCTCGGCGATCGACGCCACCCGGGTCGGCGGGGTGGTCGGGTACGCGACCTGCTCGCCGCACCTCGCGGAGACCCGGGCCGTCGTGGACGACGTGCTGCGGGCCGAGGGCGGCCGGGTCGAGTGGATCGACGCGCGCCCGCTGCTGCCGGGCGTCCCCGCGCTCGGGGACGGGCCGGACGTGCAGCTCTGGCCGCACCTGCACGGGACGGACGCGATGTACCTGGCGCTGCTGCGGCGGACGGCGTGATCCGGTGATCCCGTGATCCCGTGATCCCGGGGGGGCTGGGGAGGGCGGTGCGCTCAGCCGGGTGAGGGGGGCTGCGGCCGGGCGGGCGTGGGCCCGGGGAGGTCGGTGAGGAGGGCGTGGGCCTGGGCGCGGAGGCGGTCGACCGGGGGGTCCTCGCAGATCACCTCCAGGCCGAGCCCGCTCGCCTGCCCGAAGTGGTAGTACGACTGGTAGGCGAGGTAGGGGCGGTGGCCGTCGGTGGGGTCCAGCCCGACGGCGAGCGTCGCGAAGTGGGTGCGCTCGTTCTCGGTGCGCTCGAACTCCGTCCGGGAGAGCCGCCATTCGAACTCGTACGGCTCCGGATCGGAGGGCAGGTCCAGCAGCGCCTGGGCGAGCCGGCGGACGTCCTCCGGCCCGGCGAACGGGAGTGACTCGGACCAGCGGGGCGCGGCGGCGAGCAGCTCCCAGCCGTCGCCGTTGCGGCTGACGGACAGTGCCCACTCGCCGTCCTGGTCGTGCCAGTGGCAGCTGAGGATCGGATCCATGGTGGTCAACCTCCCTGTGAGGCTTGGCCGTTCGGCTCTCCCCATCGTGGCATACCGGACCGCCGAAGGGAGCCGGGCGGCCTGCGGCCAGCGGCCGGCGGGGGCGCGTGGGGCTTTCGGGCCGAGGGTGGGGACCGGGGTGGTCAGTCGGTGGCCGGGGTCGGCGCGGGGTGCCAGGGGCGGTCGGCGCGGGTCGGGCGGGCCGCGGCGGTGAGGCGCAGGGCGTAGACCTCGCGGTCGGTGGCCGGGTGCGGGACGGGGCCGAGGTAGTCGTGGCCGGTCAGGTGGCACCAGGCGGGCAGGTCGAGGGGGGCGGCGGGGTCGGTGGTGTGGATGTGCACCACCGCGCCGGCCGGCAGGTCGGCGATCCGGGCGCGCAGGCGCAGCAGCAGTTGGACGCAGAGCAGGCCGGTGCCGTCGACGGTCAGGTCGGGGGCGGGTTCCTGATCGGGCTGCTGTCCGGGGGTGTGGGTCATGGGGTTGCTGCCCTTCGCGGTGGTGCGGCGGTGCCGGGGTGCAGGGGTGCAGGGGTGCAGAGGTGCCGGGTTCAGCCTAGGAGGTGGGCCCGGGCGGGGCGCTGGGAGGGTTCGGAAATCCGGGTGACGGCCGTGATGGGGCGGTGTTACGGTGGGGGAGTTCGTGTTCGATCAGGATCACAGGATCACAGGATCACAGTTCAAGGGAAACGAGGAGGTGGGGTTGATGACCGCGCCCAAGGCCGTCGCCGTGCGCAGCGCCCGGACCACCCTCACGTCCCGGGCGTCGGCCTGACCTTCCCCCCATCCCCTGTCCCCGCTGGGAGCGTGAGCTCGCGGGGCCGAGGACGCGTTGACGTCCTCGGACGAACACACCACTGTGGAACGGATCCTCGTTCATCATGACCACGTTCAACGTGACCTCGCACACCCGCTCGCACTCCCCGTGGACCACCCGCGCCGAGACCGCCGCGGACGCCGCAGCCGTCCGGGAGATCGTGCTGGCCGCCTTCGACGCCCCGGGGGAGGCCGACCTCGTCGACGCCCTGCGCGCGGACGAGGCCTGGATCGACGGACTGTCGCAGCTCGCCCTCGCGGAGGACGGCCGTCCGGTCGGCCACGCCCTGCTGACGCGCTGCCACATCGGCGACACCCCGGCGCTCTGCCTGGCACCCGTCGCCGTCCTGCCCGAGTACCAGCGGACCGGTGCCGGCTCCGCCGCCACCCGCGCCGCCCTGGACGCGGCGCGGCGCAGGGGCGAGCGCTTCGTCGTCGTCCTCGGACACCCGGACTACTACCCGCGGTTCGGCTTCGGCCGGGCCTCCGGGTACGGGATCGGGCTGACCATCGAGGTGCCGGAGGAGGCGCTGATGGCCCTCGCCCTGGACCCGGAGCGGCACCCGTTGCCGTCCGGGACGGTGCGGTACGCGGCTCCGTTCGGGATCTAGCAGTCTCGTAGGCCGACAGGCCGACAGCCCGATGGTTCAACAGCCCGTCAGTCGCGGGCTGTGGCCGCCCCCGGCCGCTGGTCGGGGGCGGTGCCGCCGAGGCGGGTGAGCAGGACGGCGAGGCGGTCGAGGTCGTCGGGGCTCCACTGGTCGGCCGCGAAGAGGTCCGCGGCGACCTTCCGGGCCGTGTACAGCATCTCGGCGAGCCGTTCGCGGCCGGTCGGCGTCAGGGCCGCGTAGGCGACCCGGGCGTCGCGGGCCGCCGCCTCCCGGCTCACCAGACCGATCCGTTCCAGCGGTGCCAGGCCGCGGGTGACGCCCGAGGCGGTGAGGCCGAGGGCCTCGGCGAGGTCGACCCGGCGCATCCGGCCGCCGGGGGCGTGGCCGAGGTGGAGCAGCAGGGTGAAGTCGGACAGGCTCACGCCGTGCAGGCCGCCGAGGCTCGCGTCGAAGCGCTTGGCCACGGCCGCCTGGGCGCGGACCAGTCGCAGCGCGGTGTCCAGCGGGTCGGGCCGGGTGTCCGGGTGTGGGTCGGCCGGGGGGTCGGCCTTCGGGTCGGTGTGCGGATCTGTCATTGCTACCTCCTTGACTGCTCAAGCATACCGGTGCGGTGAGCCGTCAAGGAGGTAGCGGAGGGGGGAGGGGGCTAGCCGGCGTTGGCGGCGCGGCGCTGCCGCTTGCCGAGCGGTGCCTGCGAGAGGTCCTCGGCCTGGGACCGCAGGTTCTTGTGGCCGTAGCCGCGCTGGGCCAGCCAGGCCCGTGCCGCCTGCTCGGCCCGCTCGGCGGCCGCCAGGATGTCCTCCTCCGCCTCGCCCGAGTCGAGGAAGCGGAAGGTGAAGGCGGCCCGCGCGCCGAGGTCGTAGCTGAGGTGTCCCTCGCGGGTGAAGGCCGCGCGCAGCACGTCGTGTTCGGGTGCGCGGGCGAGGAGTTCGGCGTGCTGCTCGGCGCTGAGGCCGTCGAAGACACCGCGCACCATGATGCGGAAGGTTCGAGTGGTCATCCCCCGACCATAGGCAGGACGGACGCTCGACCGCCAACCCGATTTCGACGCGAGTGGTCAGGCAGGACCTAGGCGCGCCTGCTGGGCAGGCGGGTGCAGACGGTGCCGGTGGCGAGCGGGGCCGGTTCGGCCTTGAGGGTGTCGAGGGTGAAGTCCGTGGTGAGGGCGCTGATGTCGGCGGTCTGCCGGATGAGGTAGTGGTTGGCGCCGGGGGCTTCGTAGCGGGCGAGGTCGGGGACGGCCGGGCGGGCCCGCAGGGCGTATTCGAGGGACTGGTTGGCGTTGGCGGCGCTGTGGTCGCCGGTGCCGTGGACGATCAGGACGCGCCGGCCGGCGAGGTGGTCGACGGGGTCGCCGCTGGGCAGCCAGGGCGCGATGCCGGCGACGCCGACGACGTTTGGGTGCCCGGCGCACCAGAAGGCGGCGCGCCCGCCGAGGGAGTTGCCGATGAGGACGACGGGTACGTCGCCGTAGCGGCGGGCGAGTTCGTCGAGGGCCCAGCGGGTGTCGAGGGCGGTGTCGGCGTCGGCGCCGTTCCAGCCGCTGTAGCGGTAACGCAGCAGGTGGACGGCGAGGCCGTGCGGGCGGCCGCGGTCGGCGAGTTCGGCGGTGAGGTGGCGCAGGCCCAGTTCGGCGACCTTCAGCGGTCCGCGCCGGCTGCGCAGGAACCCGCCGGGCAGCAGCAGGGTGACGCCGTCGACCCGCCCCGTCCCGTCGTCGCCGAGCCGTGGGGTCAGTTGTGCGGTGCGCGGCCGCTGCGCCTGGAACACGCGAAATCCCTCCGTGGTGTCTACCTGCGGATTCTACGGTTCCGCGGGCGGGTCGCGGTGCGCGTGCGGGGGCTGCGGAGGCCGGCCGGTGGCGCGGGTGCGGGGCCCCGTGGACTCGGCCTGGCGGGCGGGGGGAAGGCGTTGGGTGGGCGGGCCGACTCGCCTTCGGGCGCGAGGCGTTGGGGTGAGGTCAGGAGGGACGGCCCGGCTGGTCGCCGCCGCCGGTGGAGCGGCTCCGGCCGGTGAGCAGTTCCTGCATGCTCGGGAGCTTCCGGCGCTGCGAGCCGGTCTGCGAGCCGGTCTGCGAGCCGCTCTGGGAGCCGGTTTGCGTGCCGGCGGGCGGGGCGATCGAGCGGCGGGGTTCGGGGGCCGGGCCGAGGCCGGCCTTGGCGGCCGCGTCGGCGAGGAAGTCGGAGGCCTGGCGGCGGGCGTTGTCGACCGTGCGGCGCAGGCTCTCGGCGTCGTTGCGCAGCTTGTCGGTCTGTCGGCGCAGCAGGTCGGTGCGCTGTTCGGCCTCGGTGAGCTGCTTGAGGCTGGCGGCCGCCCGGGCGGCGGCCTCCCGTTCGATCTCTTCGCCGCGCTGCTGGGCCTCGGTGACGATCTGCTGCGCCCGGGCCTCGGCGCGGGCCCGCTGGTCGGCGAGGTCCTGGTCGAGCTGGCGGCGCCGCTGGGCGATGCCGGTCTCGAACTGCAGCGCGACCTGGGCGGCCTGGTCGCGGGTGCGCTGGAACAGCGCGTCCGCCTCCCGCCGGCGGGCGAGGACGTACGGGTCCTCCTCGGCGGCGGGGACGTCCCGGACGGTGGCGTGGTAGCCGGCCGGGGGCCGCTCGGCCTGCTCGGCGAGGTGGAGCAGGCGTTCGGCGACCTGGTCGGCGTGCGGCGGCCTCCGGTCGGGGTCCTTGGCGAGCAGTTCGAGGACGAGGGTGTCGACGTCGGCGGGCAGGCCGGGCCGCAGGGTGCCGGGGGCGGCCGGGTGGATCTCGCCGTGCTGGCGGATGAGTTCGTAGAGGGTGCCGCGGAACGGCGTGCGGCCGGTGAGGAGTTCGTACAGCAGGCAGCCGAAGGCGTAGAGGTCGGAGCGGGCGTCGAGGCCGCCGCTGTCGAAGCGTTCGGGGGCCATGTAGGCGGGGGTGCCGACGATGACGTTGGTGCTGGTGATGCCGTCGTCGGCGGTGTCGACCCGGGCGATGCCGAAGTCGACGACCTTGACCTCCCCGGAGGACTGGATCATCACGTTGGCGGGCTTGACGTCCCGGTGGACGACGCCGGCCCGGTGGGCGGTGGCGAGGGCCTGGGAGATCTGGACGGCCCAGGTGAGGGCCTGGCGCAGGGGCAGCGGCCCGTCGCCGAGGTGGCGGCTGAGCGGGGCGCCGTCGAGCAGTTCCATGACCAGGAAGTAGAGCGGCCGGCCGGCTTCGTCGTGCCGGCCGAAGTCGTGCACGGTGACGATGGACGGGTGGTTGAGCGCGCCGGCGGTGGCCACCTCGCGGACGAACCGGGCCGCGTCCTTGGGGGTGTTGTTGCTGCCCGGGAGCATCACCTTGACGGCGACGAGCCGTTGGATCCGCGCGTCGCGGGCCTTCCAGACCGCGCCGAAGGCGCCCTCGCCGATCTGCTCGACCAGCTCGTACCGCCCGTCGAGTACGTCGCCCGGCTGCATCCCCGCCCCTTTCGCGCCCCGGTGCCGTGCCCCGGCCCCCGGGTCAACCTACCGCCCCCCGCCGGGAACCCGTCGGGGTGGCAGCGTTTCCGGGAAAGGCTGGTAACACTGTTTCCAGTCGGTTACGTTGTTACCCATGAGCACGCCCTACCAGGAGGCGCAGCGGGCCGGCCAGGACGCCGTGCGCGCCGTGATCCTCGACAGCGCCATCACCCTGCTGGTCTCCGAAGGCCCCGCCGCGCTGACCGTGCGCCGGATCGCCACCGAGATCGGCTCCTCGACCAAGGTCCTCTACACCATGTTCGGCGGGAAGGAGGGTCTGGTCGACGCGCTGTACCGGGAGGGCTTCGCCCGGCTGCGCCGAGCGCAGGAGCAAGTCCCTTGCGGGGGCGATCCGTTGGCCTACCTGACCGAACTCGGGCTGGTCTACCGCGAGCGCGCCCTCGCCGAACCGGCTTACTACCGGGTGATGTTCGAGCAGCCCGTGCCCGAATTCCGGCCCAGCGCCGAGGCGTTGGCCGTGGCCGAGACCGCGTTCGGTGCCTCGGTCGCCGCCGTCGAGGCGTGCATGGCGGCCGGGATCCTGCGGCCCGGCGACGCCTACGAGCTCTCCAAGCTCTTCTGGGCGGCCTCGCACGGCGCGGTCAGCCTGGAACTCGCCGGGCACTTCCCCGCCGCCGAGGCGGGGCGGCGCTACGACGCGCTGATGGCCGCGGTGGCACGGGCGTTCAGCACCCGGCCGTCGCCCGTAGACCGGGAACCGCGTGAGAAGAGGAGGATCCCGTGACCACCACCCGCAACCGCTACCTGTCGGGGAGCTTCGCCCCGGTGACGGAGGAGGTCACCGCGTACGACCTGCCCGTCACCGGGCGGATCCCCGCGCACCTCGACGGCCGCTACCTGCGCAACGGCCCCAACCCGCTCGGCATCGAGGACCCGGCCGCGCACCTCTGGACGCTCGGCGCGGGCATGGTGCACGGCGTCCGGATCCGGGACGGGCGCGCCGAGTGGTACCGCAACCGCTGGGTGCGCTCCGGCGCCGTCGCCGACCGGCTCGGCGAGGCGCGCCGGGGCACCCCCGTCGACGAGCGCCTCGACATCTCCCCGAACGTGCAGGTCGCCGGGTTCGCGGGCCGCACGTTCGCGCTCATCGAGGGCGGCATTCGGCCGTACGAACTCGGCTACGAGCTGGACACGGTGGGGCCGTGCGAGCTGGGCGCGACCCCCGAGGGGTACAGCGCCAACGCGCACTCGCTGTTCGACCCGCGCACCCGGGAGCTGCACTCGCTGGCGTTCCGCTACGGGTCGGAGTACGTGCAGCACATCGTGATGGACGCCACCGGGACCGTCCGGCGGACCACCACCGTCCCGGTGCCCGGCAACCCGTACATGCACGACTTCGCGCTGACCGAGCGGTTCGTGCTGCTCTACGACTCGCCGGTGGTGTTCAGCGCCGCGCACCTGCCCACCGGGGTGCCGTTCACCTGGGACGCGCGGCGCGGCGCCCGGGTGGGCGTGCTGCCGCGCGAGGGCGGCGAGGTGCGGTGGTTCGACCTCGCCCCGCACCTGGTGGGGCACACGCTCAACGCCTACGAGCGGACGGACACGCAGATCGTCGTCGACGTCGTGCGGCACCCGCCGGGCATCGACCTCCGGGACATCGGCACCAGCCGGCCGACCCTGGACCGCTGGACCGTCGACCTGGCGGCCGGGGTGGCCACGGAGGAGCGCCTCGACGACCGGATCCAGGAGTTCCCGCGCCTCAACCCCGCGTTCTCCGGCCGCCCCCACCGCTACGGCTACGCGGCGGCGGTCGAGCTCTACGCCCCGCCCGCCGGCCCCGACGACGACCGCCCCGACGAGGGCTTCAGCAATGCGCTGCTCAAGCACGACGTGGTCCGGGGGACCACCGAGGCCCACGAGTTCGGGCGTGACGGTGCGGTGGGCGAGGGCGTGTTCGTCCCGGCGGAGTCACCTGCGGAGTCGTCCGCGGCGGAGGACGACGGCTACGTGATGGCGTACGTGTTCGACCCGGTGCGGGCCGCCACCGACCTGGTGGTGCTCGCCGCCCAGGACTTCACCGGCGAGCCCGTCGCCCGGATCCACCTGCCGGTGCGGGTCCCGCTGGGGCTGCACGGCAACTGGGTGCCGGGCGGGGAGCGATCGCAGGGCGGGGAGTAGCACCGGGGAAGGCCCGTCGGCGGGGTCGGTTCGTCGGCAGGGTCGGTTCGTCAGCAGGGTCGGTTCGTCAGCGGGGTCGGTTCGTCGGTGCGGCCGGGAGTTTTCCGTTGTCTTTGTTCAGGATCCAGCCAGGCTCTGCGATCATCCGATGATCGTCGCTCATGCGGTGGGCGGCGCTTGACGGGGGAGTGACCGACATGGCCGAGGGGCCCGTGGACAGCGCCGCCGGGGCCGGGTGGGGCCGCAGGTCCGTCCGCCTCGCCAGGGGCGGGTTCGCCATGGACAGGGCGGCCTGGATGGTGGTCTCCGGCGGGGTGCTGGGGGCCATGTTCGCGAGCATGGGCCTGGCCGTGCTGATCGGGCCGTCCCAGGGGTACGGCGGCGAGAGCCTCGACTTCATGGGCATCGTCAGCATCCTTGGCCTGATGCCCTGCGGGGCCGGCCTGCTGTGGGCGCTGCTCCACCCCCGGCGCGGCTTCCCCGCGGTCGCCGTCGGGATCCTGTTCGGGCTCGCCGTGTTCGTCTCCTTCGCCGGGACCGGCCTCAACGACGCCTGGGAGGCGCCGCTGGACCGGCCGTCGTCGGTCCGTGCCGTCGGCAGCTGGACCAGCGGGGACGTGGTGGTGCGGGTCCGGCCCGACCAGGTGGTGGCCTACCGCGGCGCCACCGGGCAGGTCGCGTGGCGGTGGACGCCGCCGGGGGAGGACTCCGTCTGCGCCATGAGCCGGGGGACGGGCCACGGCCTCGGACTGCTCGGCCACTCCCCGCACGACCGGCCGTGCGCGGCGGTGACGGCGCTCGACCTCGCCAACGGCACGGCCGCCTGGACCGCCGCGGCGGACGCGCCCGGCCGCGTCGGGGACACGGCGGCGCCCGATCTGCTCGCCGTCGCCGGGGACGAGGCCGTCCTCCAGGAGCGGACCGGTTGGCGCGCGGTGTACCTGGCCGACGGGCGAGCCGCCTGGCGCGGCGACGCGGACGCCGGCTGCTCGCCGTTGCAGGTGGCGGGCGGGCCGGCGGAGGTGGTGACGGTCGCGCAGTGCGGGGACGCCGCGCCGGTGCTGCGGTCGCTGGCCCCGGCGGACGGGCGGGAGCGGTCCCGGGTCGCCCTGCCGGTCACGGGCGGGCTGAAGGACGTCGCGGTGGTCTCCACCGAGCCCCTCGCGGTCTGGGTCGACGCGCAGGGCGAGCGCGGGACGCACGCCGTCCTCAGCTTCGACGGGGCGGGGCGGCAGCGGGCGTCGATCCCGGTCGCGGGGGACGAGTACGACCTCGACGTCATGCTGGGCGGAGCCCACGCCTACGACGCGTTCGCCGCCCGCCCGCTGTTCGGCGGGGTGGTCGTCGGCGACCAGCTGATCGTCCCCGGCGAGAAGCCGGACGACGTCCGGATCAGCGGGGGGAAGAACCCCAGCCGCATCGCCACCGGGCGCCTGGTCTCCTACTCGCTCGCCGACGGCGGGAAGCGCTGGACGTCCGGGCTGGACGACCAGGTGACGGGGCTGCTGGTGGACGGCGCGTCGGTGTGGGCGCTGACCCGGGACAAGCTGACCCGGGTCGACGCCGCGACCGGGCGCAAGAGCAGTGAACTGGACGTCAACGACTCGAAGTCCGTCCACCCGGTGGACCTGTCGGTCTCCGGGCCAGGCCGGTTCACGGTGGTGGCGGAGGACGGCACGCGGGACGAGCCGCCGGCGCGCGGCATGGGCTGAGCTCGCCGGGCCCTTGACCGCCCGTTGTTCGTCACACTCGGTCACGCTCACGGCCCGGGGGTGCCGCCCCGAGCGGCTGTGTCAGGCTGGTGGGGGAGCACCGCCGAGATCGGGAGGCTCGTGATGGCCGAGATCAGGGTGAACGGGGTGTCGCTGCACTACGAGGCCCGTGGCGAGGGGCCCGGCGTCGTCCTGGTGCACGGCTCGTGGAGCGACGCCGACAGCTGGGCGCGCGTGATGCCGGGCCTGGCCGAGTCGACCACCGTCGTCGCCTACGACCGGCGTGGCCACAGCCGCAGTGAGGACCCGCTCACCCAGGGTTCGGTCTACGAGGACGCGGCCGACCTGGCCGGGCTGATCGACGGGCTCGGACTCGCGCCGGCGTTCGTCTGCGGGAACTCGTACGGTTCGCTGATCACGCTGCGGCTCGCCGCCGCCCGGCCCGACCTGCTGCGGGGGATCGCCGTGCACGAGCCGCCCGCCGCCGGCATCCTGCTCGCCGACCCCGAGCTGAGGCCGGTCGCCACCGCGCTCGCCGACCGGATCACCGCCGTCCGGGAGCTGCTGGAGCAGGCCGAGTCGGCCGCGGCGGCGGAGCTGTTCGTGGAGACGGTCACCTTCGGGCCGGGGGCCTGGGCGCAGCTGCCCGCGCCGGTGCGGCACACGTACGTGCGCAACGCGCCGACCTACCTGGACGAGCTGCGGGACCCGGACGCCCTGGACCTCGACCTGAACGCGCTGGCCCGCTTCACGGAACCGGCTCTACTCACGCAGAGTGACAACAGTCCGCCGATGTACGGCGAGGTGCTGGACATCATCGACCTCACCCTGTCGAAGGTGGAACGGCACCTGTACCAGGGCGCCGGCCACACACCGCACCTGTCCCAGCCGGAGGAGTGGGTGCGGGTGGTGCTGCCGCGCGCCCTGGCGTGAGCCGCCACGCCGGGAGCGCACCCGGCCCGTTGCGCGCGGGGGCTCAACGGGCCGAGCGGAACGGGCCGAGCGCAACGGGTCGACCGTGCGCGTCAGTTGGGTGAGGCGCCCCAGCCGTCGTCCGGGAGGGTGCGGTCCGGCTCGGGGCAGTCGGTGTGGTCGTAGCCCCACAGCAGGGCCTTGTTCAGCAGCCAGTCCTCGGGCGGCGGCGCGTCACGGTCCGCGTGGTCCGCGTGGTCCGCGTGGCCGTCGCGGGCCTGGTGACCGTCGCGGTCGGTGAGGACGAACGCCACCCGGACCTCCTCGGCCACCGCCACCTCCAGGGTGCGCTGGTTGGGGACGTTCTCGTACGTCACGGTCTCCCAGCGGCAGCCGGCGGCGGTCAGCGCGGCGATCAGCGCCGACTCGGTGACGTGCGTGTCGAGCGTCAGCAACCCGCCGCCGGCCAGCGGGAGTTCGAGTTCGCCGTGCCACACGGGCAGGGACAGCGACTGGAGCCGGCGGCAGTGGCAGAACACCGTCTGCACGTCGCCCCAGCTGAAGCCGTGCGGCCAGCGGGACTCGCGGTGGATCCGCCCGCCGTCCCAGGGATCGCCGTAGTGGGCGGCGAGTTCGGGCAGCGAGGCGTTGTAGCGCAGGCCGTCCGGACCGTCCAGGCCGCCGGTGGCCGCCAGCGCGGTGAGCCGCGCGAGGAAGTCCGTCACCCCAGGCACCCGCGCACCGCCTCGATCAGCCGGTTGGCGCGGGCGTCGCCGTGGCCGATCATCCGGTTGGCGACGTAGCCGAAGCCGACGCCGAACTCGTCGTCCCCGAAGGCGAACTGGCCGCCGGCGCCGTCGTTGCCGAAGCTGCGCGCGCCCAGCAGCGGGCGGAAGGCGGGGGAGTCGAGCAGCAGGCCGGAACCCCAGCGGGCGCCCAGGTCGAAGCCCAGAAAGCCGGCGCCGGAGGAGACTTCGCGCACCGCGTCGGTGACGGTCCCGTGCGAGAGCAGGCGCGGGCCGCCGTCCAGGCCGGTGGCGGCGGCCGCGTACAGCCCCGCCAGCCCGGTGGCGGAGGCGACCGCGCCCGCGCCGGGCAGCTCGATCGCGTGCAGGGCCGGGTCGTTCCAGCCGTGCGGCACGTCCAGGCCGGGGAAGACCAGGGCGCCGTTCATCGTCACGATCCGGGTCAGCAGGTGCTCCGGGCCGGGCATCGGGCGGCGGCCCTCCGCCTCCACCAGCCGGGCGAGGCGCGGGAGTTCGCTCTCCGGCAGGCCGATCCAGAGCGGCAGGCCGAGCGGCTCGGCGATCTCCTTGCGGAGGAACTCGCCCGGCGTCAGCCCGGTGATCCGGCGGATCACCTCGCCGACCGCGAAGCCCAGGACGTGGCCGTGGTACTCGTAGGCCGTGCCGGGCTCCCAGAGCGGCTCCTGCGCCTCGATCGCGCGGACGACGGGAGTCCAGCCGGCGATCTCCTCGAAGGAGAGCACCGCGTCCAGGGCCGGGATGCCCGCGCGGTGACCGAGGATCATGCGGGTGGTGATGTCCTGCTTGCCGTGGCGGGCGAACTCGGGCCAGTAGCGGGCGATCGGCGCGTCGAGGTCGAGGCGGCCCTGCTGGGCGAGCAGGTGGGTGCTGATGCTCACCGCGCCCTTGGCGCAGGAGAAGACCGGGACGACGGTGTCCCGCGTCCAGGCCCGGCCGGTGCGCTCGTCGGCCGTCCCGCCCCACAGCTCGACCACCTTGCGGCCGCCGGAGAACACCGTGACGGCGGCGCCGAGTTCGGGGAACTCGTCGAAGTTGCGGGCGAAGACGTCCGCCACGGCGCCGAACCGTTCGTCGGCCCAGCCCTGGTACTGCTGCATGGTGTTCCGCCCCGTCCTCTGGTCCTCGTGGGGTCGCTGCCCCAAGATCGTCGACCGGACCACGGTACGGCGTCGGGCCGCTCGACACGACCGGTTTCCCACCCGGGCGGCGGTGGGGAGCCGGCGCCCGGGCGGTGGTCCGTCGCCCGCCGTCAGCCGCGGCCGGTGACGTAGAGGGGCTTCATGTCGACGGCCGTCGTGGTGACGGTGTGCCCCAGGCCCTCGCGGGCGGCGTTGGTGAGCACGCCGGGGTCGGCCTCGGCGTGCTCGGCGAACAGGCCGCCGAGGCCCCGGGCGCGGGCGTACTCGGCCTTGGCGCGGACGGAGCGCGGGGTGTCGAGGGAGAGGAAGACGCCGGTGCTCGGGTTGTGGAGGTAGTCGGCGTCGGCGGAGATGTCCGTGTACAGCTCGAAGCCGTTGCGGCCCTTGCCCTGCTCCAGGTCGAGGTAGTTGCGCAGCACGTCGGCGTAGGTGCTCGTGCCGGGTGCGAAGGAGCCGACCGTCTGGCCCGACGCGGTGTCGTACGTGCCGCGCAGGGGCGAGCTGCGGGTGAGCCGGGCCTGCCTGGCGTTGCGGGTGGTGGTGGCGTAGCCGAGGTGGATGCGGTGAGGCGCCACGCCGGCGCGCTCGATCAGGTGGGTGACGGCGTTGTCGATGCAGTCCGTCTGGCTGCTGTCCGCGTCGCGGCGCAGCGAGGTGTGGTGCCCGAGACCGGCGGACCAGGGGCTGCCGAAGAAGTCGAAGGACATCAGGTCCAGCCGTTCGACGCCGGCCTCGACCAGGAGCGGGACGTTCATCGCGTCCAGTTGGGCGGCGGAGGCCGGCACCGCGACGGCGATCGTCGCGTTCCGGTCGGCGGCGGACAGCGCGGCCCTGGTCTCGCGGATGAGCTCGGCGAAGTTCCCGGCGTCCTCCGGACCGTACCCGGCCTCCGGGGCGCCGGCCGAGCCGGGCCAGCGCCAGTCCAGGTGGAGGGTGGAGAACATCGGGAAGGCGCGGAAGATCCGTGCCACGGACTGGGCGAACCGCCGCCGGGAGGCGGGCTCCTGCGCGATGGCGTGGAAGGCCTCGCTCAGGTCCCAGCCGCCGACGTGCAGGCCGACCGAGAGGTCCGGGTTGCGTTCCTTGAGGCGGCGGGCGGCGCCCAGCAGGCCCTGGGCCTGCTGCTGGGTGAACAGGTCCTGGTAGTCGTTGGAGACCCAGCCGTCGAACCCGTAGCCGAGGTAGGCGGCCGCCGCACTCCAGGCGTCGATGAAGGTCACGGCGCCGCGCTCGTCGGAGGCGATGCCGAAGTCCTGGGCGGCCTGGGCGGTGGCGGCCCCCAGGCTGCCCTGGCCGCCGACGAGGCCGACCAGGCCGAGGACGATCTCGTCGAAGGCGCCGTTCGCGGCCGCCAGCCGGGTGACGTCCGCGCCCGGCCCGCCGGTGGGGCCGCCGCTGTCGTCCGTCAGGCGGCCGTCGTAGGCCCAGGTGGTGTCCAGGAAGCCGGACACGGTCTGCTCGCCGCTGCGCCGGTAGGTGTTGAAGACGGGCTTGGCGACCCGGCAGGGGGTGAAGGAGAGCTTCGAGTCCTCCCGCGCCGGGTCGAAGCCGTTCATCTCGTACGTGCGCTCGGCCGCGTCCACGGCACGGCCGTCGAGGCCGGGGTCGGACGGGTACACCAGCTCGCTCATGACAGTTCTCCCTGCATCGCGTCAGCGGAAAGTGCCCGGTGTGGTGCCGGGCGTGACCGTGCTTGAGCAGGGTAGTGAGCGAACCGGGCGACGCGGGCGGGTTCGGGTGAACTAGTTGACGATGCGTCAGCTGTGCGATAGTCGATTCTGTGCTCGCATGGCTACGGCCCCGTCACCGCTGTTCCGACCGCACGTGAACCCGTACGGCCGCCACTCCTTCCAGCTGCCGGACCTGCCCGGCCGGATGCGCCCCCTGCGCAGCGCCGGGTCCATCAGTGTGCCGATCACTCGGCGGGGTGGCGTCGGTGGTCACGCCAGGCGATGGCTGAAGTGGCCATCTGCCGCCTCCACGCGGAGGGCGAGCTCGGTCAGCGCGTCGACGACCAAGGTCAGGTCGGGACTGCCGGGTGAGAAGTCGGCGATGGGGCCCTCGATCACCTCGAAGGCGAGCAGGCCCCAACCTCCGGCCTGCACGTGCCACAGCAGCTGCGGGCAGGACTTGGGCAGGTAGGGGTTGACGGCGGCTTCGCGTAGCTGCGTCTTCACCTGGCGGTGGTCAACGGGGATGCCCTTGATGAACACCTCGCCCGAGGCGGTCAGGGCTTTGACCACGACGCCCGAGTTCGCCCCGGTGGACACGTCGGCAGCTGTCAGGAACGGTCCGGTGCGTTCCTCGATGGCGGCGCGGGCGTCCGGCGGCAGGTGGTGCCAGGCAAGGCGGGTCATCGACACAGCGGGACTCCAGGGAGGCGGTGCGGTGGTGCCCCGGCCTGGGCCGGGGCACCACCACGCGTGCTGGTACGGCTGGGAATCACTCGACGAGCAAGAGCACATGACGACCTCCAGGACGTCGTCCGGGAAAAGAACCTGTACGGCAGGTTCGAGCTCGACACGAACCCCCCGCTCCCTGGAATGCCTCAGCAGGATGGCGGTCGATCAGAGAGACCCTGTCTCAAGCGTCCTAGGGCGCGTATCTGGTTGTGATCAATCTGAGGGAATCGCCTGCGTCGCGGGACCTGATCCGGTAGACCGTGTTGTGTGACACGAGCGCAACTTTCGGACGCTGAGTGGG